>CAYVSF010000501.1:0-2506 GCA_964453775.1 uncultured Bacteroidales bacterium | reverse complement strand
GACCTCGAAAAATCACATGTTTTACCCGCCATCATCCGCAAAATGCACCTCGGTAAATGTTTAATGAATAACGATTGGGATGCAATAAGAAAAGACTTAAACAAACTCCCCATAGAAGAAGTGGATGGCAACGCACCCGAAAAAACAATACTCGAAAAACTATCCAAATACGGGCTCCAGGTCTCCAGTTCTTCCAGTCCCCAAGTCTCTATTGAGTTATGGGGCACCGGCTCCCCCCGCCGCGAATTCCTCTACTCAGACGATCTCGCTGATGCTTGTATTTATTTAATGGAAAATATTGATTTTTTTGATGAAAAAGATAGTAGAAAAGAAACTCGAAATACGCATATTAATATTGGTGTGGGAAAAGATATTTCTATAAAAGAGTTGGCAGAAAAGGTACAAAAGATTGTTGGTTTTGAAGGTGAAATTAGTTGGGATACTACCAAACCGAATGGCACCCCGCAAAAATTGTTAGATGTAAACAAATTACATGAATTGGGTTGGCAAGAAAATGTAAAATTAACGGATGGAATTAAAAAGGTTTACCAAAAATATATTAATAACTAAAAATAACAGTGCAATGAATATTGAGAATATTTTTCCATTTTTTGATAAGGTTATACCGCAGGAAGAAAAGGAGAAATTTTTAAAACAACGGGCAAAAGTAATATGGTTTACAGGACTTTCAGGGTCGGGTAAAACAACATTAGCCTTACGATTAGAGAAAGAATTATTTATCAGAGGATTTCATTCTAAATTATTGGATGGAGATAACATACGTTCGGGAATTAATAAAAACCTGGGATTTTCTGCTGAAGCACGCGTAGAAAATATCCGGCGTATAGCAGAAATTTCCAAGCTTTTTGTTAAATGCGGGATTGTTACCATCAATGGTTTTGTAAGTCCTACCCATGAAATACGAAATATGGCAAAAGATATCATTGGCGCTGAAAATTTTATTGAGATATTTGTCAATACGCCTATTGAGGTTTGCGAAAAAAGAGATGAAAAAGGATTATATAAAAAAGCAAGGGAAGGCAAAATACTCGATTTTACGGGAGTGAATGCTCCTTTTGAACATCCCGTATCTCCTGATTTGGAAATTTCTACAGAAGGCAAAACGGTTGAAGAATCTATCAATCAGGTATTAGAAATTGTATTACCTAAAATAACTTACTAAATATTATGGATAATTATTTAATCAATCATTTGCGTGAATTAGAATCAGAAGCAGTCTATATTATGCGTGAGGTTGCTTCGCAATTTGATAATCCGGCATTGTTATTTTCAGGTGGTAAAGATTCCATTGTCATGGTTCATCTCGCTGAGAAAGCTTTTTATCCTGCTAAAATTCCATTTAAATTAGTTCATATCGATACAGGACATAACTTTGATGAAACGATTCTTTTTAGAGATAATCTGGTCAAAAGACTCGGCGTCGAACTAGTAGTTGGTTCCGTTCAAAAAACCATTGATGAAGGGAAAGTTTCCGAAGAAACCGGGTATTATGCCAGCAGAAATGTTGCTCAAACAACCACTTTACTGGATACCATTGAGGAAAATAAGTTTGATGCTGCTTTAGGCGGAGGACGACGAGATGAAGAAAAAGCAAGAGCCAAAGAACGTTTCTTTTCCCATCGCGATGATTTTGGCCAGTGGGATCCTAAAAATCAACGGCCCGAGCTTTGGAATATATATAACGGACGCAAAAATATGGGCGAACACTTCAGGGTTTTTCCTTTAAGTAACTGGACAGAAATGGATGTATGGCAATATATCTTTATGGAGGATATTGATATTCCGAGTTTATATTATACGCACGAACGAGATGTATTTTTGCGCGATGGTGTTTATTATGCTGCTGCACCATTTATGAAATTAAAACCAACCGAAAAGGTTGAGTATTTAAAAGTGCGCTGCCGAACCATTGGTGATATCACCAATACCGGATTAACCGTATCAACGGCTGATAATTTAGAAGATATTATTAAAGAAATAGCAGCTACAAGAGTAACTGAAAGAGGAGCCAGGGCAGATGATAAACGATCAGAATCTGCTATGGAAGACAGAAAGAAAGAAGGGTACTTTTAAATGTTAAGAAAATCAATTTTTCCCAGTGGACCGAAAGATCATAAAATTAATAAGTTAGATTATGTCTTTTGTAACCCAAACCTGCCAGCCGAGCAGGCTGGGTTTGTCAAAGTCCTGTCCCGAAAGCTTTCGCGAGTCAACGGGATACTCGAAGTTATACAAAGGGAAAACTCACTTAACCTGGAGAAACATTGTGCTATCACTTTGTGATACTTTGTGAAACTCATAAAAGATAAACAAATTGATTTTCATCCCATTTACATTACAATTATAATACAATGGGGACAATCAATAAATTTTTCAAAAATATTTTAATTAAATGTATAAATTATGAAACCAGATAAAGAATTTTCTTCAGCAGGTTATTTAGATATGGAATTGCTACGTTTTACCACAGCAGGAAGTGTGGATG
>CAYVSF010000500.1:0-2514 GCA_964453775.1 uncultured Bacteroidales bacterium | reverse complement strand
CACATTTAATTGAACATGCTGGAAAAGTAAATTTAAGATGTGAAGATTTATATAATGATTTTAAAAATGCGTGTTTGGAGGTAATATCTAAAAGTTTTCCAGTACACAATAAAATGAGTCATCCTCTATTGAAAGTACCCGAACCGACTAACGATTTATATACTCCACATAGAGGTAGGACATACTAAAAATAATTTGATAAGAAAAAAACTATGACTTACAAGTGGGATAAGGCATGGCTGGTTTTGTAAGGATTCGACAAATCGAATCTCGTGCCTGCTTCAGTTTTGGCAGGACACTCAGACTCTCGTCTGACTGCCACATGATTTCATGCGTCATCTGCTTCTCAGCCATGACCATAGCTCTTCTTCTTATTTTGCATGTAAAATCACTAAAACAGCTAACCAGCTGAAAAAGAAAGGCCGCGGATGGCTGTCGGCAGCAAAATGTTTCGGGTATCTTGCTTGCGGACGGTCATCGGCAGCAAAATGTTTTAAGTTTCTTGCCTGCAGACGGCCTTCGGCTGCAAATTGTTTTCAGTTTTTTATGCGCGGACGATCATCCGCGGCAAATTTTACAGAGATTTTTATTTGCAGATAGTCGTCGGCAACAGGTTGTTTTGGATTTTTCCCTCAAATGGGAAGAAGAGATTTCTCCTCCTGCGTCGTCGAAATGACACAAGCAACAAGCCTGTTCGCTGGCAGTCTTCTCTGGCTATTGGCAGACAGGGTCTATGCGCAGAATGACAATTAAAAGCGCGGTCCAAAACCGCGCCACCATTACTCCTTCAGTGTATCTTCAAACAAATTAAAAATCCGTTTTTACTCATCTGTCCAGCTACTGGGGTCGTGGAAACCATGGGGCTCCACCGGGTAAACCGCCAGTTCCCAGTTTTCTTTACCCAGTTCGATGAGGCGTTGCGATAGCCGCACAATATCCTGGAGCTGAACTTCGTCGTCCACCAGGCCGTCGCATAAAGAAAGCAAATCACAAAAGCGAATCTATTCGTTTGATATGTTGTTACGTGACACAATCGCTCAGCAGCCAGGTGGGTAGTGCTCCGGTAGGATTATCTCCCCACCGGTCATTTACTCGTTGTTCAGTTTTAAAAATTCTTCTATAATAATATCAGCTACTCGGAAATCAGTCAGCAATAATTTATCTATCAAGGGTTTTACTTTATCAATAACCGACATTTGTTTTGCCTTATGAATAACTCCGAGTGTTCCGGTTATCCTAAAACTCAATTGTGTGGCTAGCTTTCGGGCTTTTAAGTCGTCAAGTAACAGCAATACATCATCATACTCAGTTGCCAATGCTATTGCACTTGCCTCTCCATTATCAATTTGAGTCTCGAGAAAATTCTGATATTTTTTATCTGATACTGTTTCAATCTTAATCCAATCAGGTAATTTTTCACCAAATTCCGCTACAATCTCAGGCGTAGTAATTAATTCGCCATAAACTTTTTGCAAAAGACTAAACTCATCAATCTTGTGAAAAAGTATCAAAGTGCTGGTATCTGAAATAACAACTTCAGGCATTTGCTATATCGGAATGTAAATCAGAAATGGAAGTACTGAAAACAGAAACGTCATATTTACCCAGCATTTCAATAAATGCTCGTTTAGACAATCCAGCTATCTCTGCTGCCTGCCCAGCAGAAAGTTTTGCATCCTCGTATAATTTCGCAGCAACTATCATTGAAAAATCGTAATCTTTCAAATCAACACTATCTGGTATATTTAATTGAATCGTTCTCATAATCATTTCTTTTTTCAAAAATACGAAATCATTATATTAATTTTATGTTTTGGCACGGTATTTTTTGTTCGCCACTAACGGGGTACAAATATGAAACGTTTGCATTCTATTTTAAAATCCCATCTAATAAAAGAAGCATGAACATTTTCCTTCCTTACCAAGGAGGGAGAAAACTACCGAATGATGGATGAAGTGGTTTTGTGCTTACTCCTTCAATGTCTCTTCAAACAACTTAAAAATCCGTTTGTACTCATCCGTCCAGCTACTGGGTTCGCGGAATCCGTGGGGTTCCACCGGGTAAACGGCCAGTTCCCAGTTTTCCTTGCCCAGTTCGATGAGGCGTTGCGATAGCCGCACAATGTCCTGGAACTGCACATTGTCGTCCACCATGCCGTGGCACATGAGCAGCGCGCCCTGCAGACCTTCGGCAAAATAGATGGGCGAACTGCGGACATACGCAATGCTGTCTTCCACCGGCGTATTCAGAATGTTGGAAGTGTACCCGTGGTTGTAGTGCGCCCAGTCGGTAACCGACCGCAGTGCGCCGCCGGCAGCAAATACTTCGGGCTCGGTAAACAGGGCCATCAGCGTAATGAAACCTCCGTACGAACCGCCATAAATGCCAATTTTATCGGGTGAAACATTGTATTTATCCACAAGCATTTCAGCGCCATCCACGTGGTCCGAGAGGTCTTTGCCGCCCATGTGGCGATAGATTCCGGTGCGCCAGTCGCGACCGTAACCTGCACT
>CAYVSF010000499.1:0-2516 GCA_964453775.1 uncultured Bacteroidales bacterium | reverse complement strand
TCTTCAAAAGCTGCCATCTTATCCGAAGATTGCAGGTAGATATCTGTAATTCCAAGGTTTTTAAATCGCTCTTTTACGGCCATACTATTTCCACCTGTAATAATTCCAACCGGGTAGCCTTGTTTTACGGCATATTTCACGGCGTATCCATCCTTGATATTTACTGCACGCATCAATTCCCCTTCGGGATGAAGATACACTGTTCCGTCTGTAAAAACTCCATCCACATCAAAAACAAATGCCTTTACCTGATGCAGTCCTTTCTTGAAATTTGTCATTTGTTATCTCTTTTCAATATAATATTTATAGATATGCTCACTAATTGTCGCATAAATTTCTTCTATTCCTGATTTTTTATGAATCGCCTCTAAATGCGCATCCATAACTTTTCTGTCATTTCTTTTGGCCGGACCAGTCTGTGCATTAACCGGAGACATGTTTACCGCTTTATCCACCGTTTCCTGTATTAAGGAATAAAGGATTGAAAAATCCATTTGATTTTCACGTAGAATTTCATCAGAAATTGTAAACATATGATTTACAAAGTTGCAGGCAAAAACAGCTGCCAAATGAACCGCTTTTCTCTGCTTCGAATCGGCTTTTATCACTTTATTGCTTAGACCCCGTCCCAGATGCAATAGTTTAGTCTCCACATCGATATTACTACCCTGAATTAAAAGTGGGACCCTGGAAAAATCCACATTTCTCTGTTTTGAAAATGTTTGCAAGGGATAAAAAACGCCATGATTTGCACTCATACTTTCCAAAACATCCATTTCAATGCTACCTGCGGTATGCACACATAAGCTGTCGTTCAAATTCAAATCATTTGCAATTGAGGCAAGCACATCATCTTTAACAGCCATAATAAAGATATCTGCTTTTGTAGTTATAGCCTCCAAGGTATTCACAGGATCAGCGTCCAATACTTCAGCTAAGATATGGGCATGATCAAAGGTTCGACTATAAACCTGCACGATATCCACTCCGGAATTTTTAAGAGCTTTTCCCATATGGGTAGCCACATTTCCAGCTCCTATAAGTACACAACGTTTTAAATCGTTCATAGAATACCGATAAAATTTAGACGTATAAAGGTACTTGAAATTCTTTAATTCTTCAATGTGAAGCAGAGAAAGCAAAAAAGAGGAGGCATTTCTGCCTCCTCTTTAGTAAACCGAGAGGTTTTCTCTCCTTTTTAGTGTTTAAAAATTCCCAAATCTTTCAGTTCAAAAGATTTGATATAATGTGCATGCTTTTTATTCTCGGAAAACCCTTTACGAATAAAAATTTCTGCACTTTCTTTAAATCTGTCATCACGCACAGTATCAAGCAGTAGAAGATATCCCATTACAATATGACCGGTCATTTCAACCAGTCTTCTGGAATGAAAATCCGTATATTCGGTTTCTCCAACCTCAAGTATTGTGTCAATAACAGCTTCATAATCATCTGTCATATCTTTCAATTGACGCTTCAAATACTCCAGTTCGGGCTGCACCTTCGTTTCTTCATAGATCCTAATTTGCTTAAGATAGGCTTTAGAAGTAACACCCCTTATAGCTGCAACCACCTGTAACTGTGAAGTTCCTTCATAAATTGTGGTAATTCGTGCATCCCTGTAGAGACGTTCCACCGGGAAATCTTTCATATAGCCGGCGCCACCATGAATCTGCAGTGCATCGTAGGCAATTCGGTTGCTATATTCACTGGAGAAAAACTTAAGAAGTGGTGTATAAATATCTGCCAGTCTTTGGTATTTCTTAAGTTCTTTCCGTTCTTCCGGTTCAAGTTTACGCTCCTCGCTAATTTGATTGTATGCTTTATAAACATCTACAAATCTTGAAGTTTCATAGAGTAAGCTGCGAATCGCATGAACATCTGTTCTCATATTTGTCAGCATCTCATAAACTGCAGGAAACTTGATGATAGGTTTGTTAAACTGGATACGTTCTTCTGCATATTTAACAGCCTCGCGATAAGCTGCATCAGCTATTCCTACAGATTGAGCGCCCACACCCAAACGCGCTGAATTCATCAGCGACATCACATATTTAATCAAACCAAGTTTTCGGTCACCAACTAATTTTGCAGGTGCATCTTTAAACACCAACTCACAGGTAGGCGAGCCTTTGATTCCCAATTTATTCTCAATTCTCCTTACAATAACAGCCTTGTCTTTACGATCATATACAAACAACGACAATCCGCGGCCGTCCACTGTTCCTTCTTCCGAACGGGCTAAAACCAAAGAAATATCGGCATCGCCATTGGTAATAAAACGTTTCACACCGTTAAGAAACCATGTTTTCTTCTCTTCGTCGTAGTGGGCTTTCAGCTGCACCGATTGCAAATCGGAACCTGCATCTGGTTCTGTCAAATCCATAGCAGCAGTAGCTCCTTTATTAAAACGGGGCAAAAATTCATCCTTAATGTCTTCTGACCCAAATTCATGAATTGTTTCAGCACAATCCTGCAAACCCCAGATATTTGCAAATCCGGCATCTGCACGAGAA
>CAYVSF010000498.1:0-2519 GCA_964453775.1 uncultured Bacteroidales bacterium | reverse complement strand
GTAGCCCCCATCCGACAATCCCGGGACTGTGGAAAGAGTGCTGTCATTATTCACAGTGAATTCGGACAGACTTATATCATAAGTATTCGTTTCGGTATTATACTGGCTCCACACAAACTCGTAACCCCCTCTACCTGTTGAGTCTATTGCTGTTAAAGTGCCGGTAGGATTTACATCAGCACAAAAAACATAAATATTCACAGAATCAGCATATTTGGAGGTTGTTGAAGTGCCAATATCAGAAAGAATTTGTGCATTTATGAATGGACTGAACCCCGCAAGTACAACACTTAAAAAAAACTTTCGTATTACTATCAATTTATCCACCCTGTCTAATATTTTTAGATTCTACATATACCGGCTAAGGATCAACGAAAAATACGCATTAAAATTGTTTTTGTTTCTCCTCGTGCAAAGATATCTCAATTAAAAAAACTCTTTGCAATTTGATATTTTTAATCCCACAATATTAATCATAATCGTTTAAATCTTTCTAAGAACCTGTAAGATTTATTCTTAAACTCCTTGCATACAAAAGTATATATAGCTGTGGATAAATATGAAAAAAAGGATTTGATCGTGGAACAATTAAACTTAATTTTGAAGCTTGTTTTACAAGAAAAAGCTATTCCAAGTGTACGAATATTTAAATGATCTAAACGAAGCACAGCGTGAAGCCGTTGAAAATTACAACGGACCATCCCTTGTTATTGCAGGAGCAGGCTCCGGTAAAACCCGGGTTTTAACTTACCGGATTGCTCACCTTTTGGCCAATAAAGTTCACCCAGGAAGAATACTGGCATTGACTTTTACCAACAAAGCTGCCAGCGAAATGAAAGAACGAATAGGTACTTTGGTTGGACCAGACTTGGCACGGGGCTTATGGATGGGAACATTTCATTCGGTTTTTGCCAGGATACTGCGGGCAGAAGCTAAAACATTGGGCTACAGTTCGAATTTTAGTATCTACGACACCATTGATTCAAAAAACCTAATTCGAAAGATTGTAAAGGAAAAGAACCTGGATGATAAACTATATAAACCCAATGATATTTTAGGTCGTATTTCATCTGCGAAAAACAATCTAATTACAGCTGCTGCATATAGTGCCAACAACCAAATCATACAACAAGATCAAAAAATGAGGCGTGGTCATCTTGCTGAGTTATACCGCAGCTATGCAGCCCGATGTAAAAAATCAGATGCCATGGATTTTGATGATCTCCTACTGAACACCAATTTACTATTCAGGGATCATCCGGAGATTCTGAAAAAATACCAGGATTTTTATGATTTTATCCTGGTGGATGAGTATCAGGACACCAACTTTTCGCAATATGTGATTATAAAAAAACTAAGTGCCAAAAAGAAAAACATCTGTGTTGTAGGGGATGATGCCCAGAGCATTTACTCCTTCCGTGGTGCCAAAATTGAAAATATTCTCAATTTCAAAAACGACTATCCGGGATATCAATTGTACAAACTGGAACAGAATTACCGTTCTACGCAAACAATTGTGAATGCAGCCAACAGCCTCATTAAAAAGAATGAAAACCAGATTCCTAAAAAAGTTTTCTCAAAGAACCACACAGGGGATAAAATTAAGGTGGTTGATACGGAAACCGATCGAGATGAAGCATATTTTATTGCTCAAACCATCCAGGATGCTAAAATAAACAACAGCTGGGATTATAAAGATTTCTCGATATTGTACCGGACAAATGCGCAATCCAGAAGTTTTGAAGAAGCACTGCGAAAGTACAATATTCCTTATAAGGTTTATGGCAGTATATCATTTTACCAAAGAAAAGAGATCAAAGATATTCTGGCCTATTTCCGGCTTGCAATCAACCCAATTGATGAAGAAGCGCTCACCCGGGTAATCAATTATCCGGCAAGAGGAATTGGACAGACCAGCTTACAAAGAATGATTGCCTACGCGCAATCCAAAAGCACTAATTTGTGGGAAGTAATTACAAATATCAGTAAAGAAAAAGCCGGACTTAATGGTGGTGCCGTGAATAGAGTAAATGAATTCAGGAAACGAATAGAAAGCTTTCGCGAAATCATCCGGGATAAAAATGCTTATGAAGCAGCGCACCAAATTGCCAAGGAATCGGGCATACTAAAGGAACTCTTTAATCCAGGCAACTTTGAAGATCAATCCAAGTATGAAAATGTGGAAGAGTTGTTGAATGGAATCCGGGATTTTGTTGACCACTATGAAGGGGAAGAAACGCCACTCCTCTTTGAATTTATGGAAAATGTAGCATTGCTTACAAATATGGACAATGAAAAATCGGAAGATATTGATAAGGTAACATTGATGACAGTGCATTCGGCAAAAGGACTGGAATTCAAACAGGTTTTTCTTGCAGGTTTGGAAGAAGAACTTTTTCCCTCCGGGATGAGTATGAATACACAAAAAGAGCTGGAAGAAGAACGACGGCTGTTCTATGTTGCCTTAACAAGGGCTGAAATCCAGGCAACTATCACTTATACCAGTCAGCGTTATAAGT
>CAYVSF010000497.1:0-2538 GCA_964453775.1 uncultured Bacteroidales bacterium | reverse complement strand
GGACAGCTAACGGAAAAGGTGCGTAGGAAACCTTATTCGGTGGTGCTGCTGGATGAAATTGAAAAAGCACATCCGGATGTCTTCCATCTATTGCTTCAGGTGCTGGATGAAGGTCAGCTTACTGACAGTCTCGGTCGAAAGGTGGATTTTAGAAACACCATTATCATAATGACCTCCAACATAGGAAGCCGCCAGTTAAAAGACTTTGGACAGGGAGTTGGTTTCTCTACCCAGGCGAAAAAGAAAACGGTCAGTGAGCATACCAGAAGTGTTATTCAAAATGCGTTAAAGCGCTCATTTGCACCGGAATTCATCAATCGTTTGGACGACGTGGTGATCTTTAACTCCCTTGAGAAAGAGCACATTCATGAAATCATTGACATTGAACTGGAAGGTTTATACAAACGTGTAATTAACCTTGGGTATAAAATAAAAATTACACCAACTGCAAAAGATTTTATTGCCGATAAAGGCTTTGATGCGCAGTTTGGAGCAAGACCTTTAAAAAGGGCAATACAGAAATATCTGGAGGATCCCATGGCAGAGGCAATCATCAAATCCACCCTTAAAGAGGGTACCCTTCTAAAGGTTGATTTGAATAAAACCAAGGGTGAGATTACCATAAAAACGGTTAAACCAAAAGCTGCCGAAACGGAAACAGGCGAAAAGAACAAGAAAGAGAACAAAAAGTCCTGATAAATACCGGAACGAACTAAACAAAGCCTTACTTCTATTGTTTAAAGTAAGGCTTTTTTAATACAAAAAATTGATAAACAACTATGGAAAAGAATAGTCAAAAAGTTACGTTTGGAGGTACACCCGTTACACTCGTAGGAAAAGAAATAACAGTAAACGATAAAGCGCCTGAATTTACGGCATTGGATAAGGATTTAAAACCAAAGAAACTATCTGATTTTAAGGGAAAAGTGCGAATTTTGTCCGTTTTCCCTTCCATTGACACAGGGGTTTGTTCTAAGCAAAATCATCGCTTTAACAAAGAAGCGGGTGATTTGGGTGAGGATATTGTTATCCTTTCTATTTCCAATGATTTGCCATTTGCTTTGAAGCGTTTTTGTGCTGCAGAAGGCATAGACAACATTTATACCTTGTCGGACCATAAAAACGTTGAATTTGGAACAAAATATGGATTCCTCATAGACGAAATGAGACTTCTTGCACGTGGCGTTGTAGTCGTGGACAAAGATGATACAGTAAAATATGTGGAATATGTACCCGAAATTGGTCAGGAACCAAATTATGACAAAGCGCTGGAGGCTGCAAAAAATTTAATTTAAAATATTCCCTAACATGAGAAAAACCCTCTGCTCTATATTTGGCAGGGGGTTATTTTATTTCTGCATACAAATCATAGGTATCAGCAGCTGTCACCCTGGCTGTATAAAAGTTACCAATTGCAAGATCGTTGGAAGCGCTTATTAAAATTTCATTGTCCACCTCGGGAGAATCATATTGCGTACGGCCAATGTAGTAATCCCCCTCTTTGCGGTCTATGATAAGCTTAAATTCGCTGCCAATTTTCTTCCTATTTAAGTTTTCAGAAATTACGGCCTGTAACTGCATTATTTCCTCTGCCCGCTTCAACTTTTCGCTGGTACTTATTTTATCATCAAAATGAAGCGCTGCATAGGTATCCTCTTCTTCCGAATAGGTAAATACGCCCAGACGATCAAAAGCAAATTCTTCCACATAGGAAAGCAACTCTGCATACTCTTCTCTTCCTTCGCCCGGATGTCCCACCAGCAAGGTGGTACGTATAGCCATATCGGGAATTTCAGCTCTAAGTTTTTCCATCAATGCACGGGTTTCATTACCAGAATGGCCACGTCGCATTTTTTTAAGCACTTTATCGCTGATGTGCTGTATAGGCAAATCGATATAATTGCATATACGGGCTTCCTTTTTTATTAACGCAATAACATCCATTGGAAAATTTGCAGGATAAGCATAATGCAGACGAATCCATTCTAATTCCGGAATCGTCAGAAGTAATTCAAGTAGCTCGCGCAAGGCAGATTTTTTATACAAATCATACCCATAGTAACTTAAATCCTGAGCAATAAGGATCAGTTCCTTAACACCTTTAGATGCCAGATAGCGTGCCTCTGTCATTAGTTCATCCAGGCTTTTTGATTTGTGCTTTCCTTTAATAAGCGGGATGGCACAAAAAGAACATCTTCGATTGCAGCCTTCTGATATTTTCAAATAGGCGTAGTGAGCAGGTGTGGTGATGAGTCGTTCTCCAAGTAACTGGCTCTTATATTTTCCATTAAGTGATTCGATTAATGCTTTTTGGTCGTAGACCCCGAAGATCCCGTCTAAGAAGGGAAGTTCTTTCTGAAGTTCCGCTTTATAGCGCTGTGAAAGACATCCGAAAACAATAATTTTACGGATATTTCCTGCAGCTTTCATTTGCTCTAACTGCAGAAGCATATCAATGGATTCCTGCTTGGCATCATGAATAAACCCGCAAGTGTTCAGCAATACAATATCAGCATGCAGAAGCTCCTGATCATGATA
>CAYVSF010000496.1:0-2539 GCA_964453775.1 uncultured Bacteroidales bacterium | reverse complement strand
ACAAGCCATGGAAGAGCGCAAACGACTGCAGCTGAATGAACCCATGTTCCGCACCCTCCTTCGAATTGCCAACCGCAACTAACCGGACTGTTGTTTCATATCCGATCACAGTGTCCAGAAATGGACAGTTTATTTCAATTGAAAAAACAGTAAAGATCTAACATATAGCAAGATAACTATAATGGCACTGCATTTGGTTCATTTGGGGAAACCGAATAAAGATGGACAAAGATCTGGATAAAAAAACAATCAGGAAACGCGGAATTAAACGATCAGTAGGTCCCCTTCTCATTGTGCTTACTATAGGGGCAACAATTATCTTTGGTCCCCGTCTCTTCCAGGCTAAAATAAAAATTCTCCCCTCGGATATTCAAGTAGTAGATACCGGTGCCATTACCATTTCTACCCCGGCAGCAGGGAAGGTATTGCCCTCCTATACAGAAATCATAACCTCACCCCTCTCTACGGAAGTACTGCAATTGAACTACCATCCGGGAGATAGCATTGCACCCGGAGATACGCTTTTGCACCTGAACCTGGAAGAAATAAAAGAAAAATACAATCGCCTGAAGTGGGAATTGGCCATGAAAAAGAACACCACGTCCAAAAAACGCGAAGCATTAATGAAGGAAGGAAACAGCTTGAGAATTCAGCTGCAAAAAGATTCCATGAGCACACAGCAGTTGAAAGCTGAATGGGAAAATCAAAAGGCGCTACTGGCTATGGGCGGCACTTCCAAAGAGGCTGTAAGAAAGGCAGCTTTAGCCTATGAAATGGCTTTACTGGAAGGCCGTGATCGCCGTCAGAAGTACAGCTCATTCAGCCGGCAGGTAAAACTGGATTTAGAAAACCTGAAGTTGGAAATAAAACTGCAGGAGCAAACGCTTAAGGCCACTGCGAATTTGCTTAAAAAAGCCATTTTATCGCCACACCTGGCAGGTACCCTCGTGCAGTTGAAGGCCGAACCCGGGCAGCATGTCTCCGCAGGGCAAGAGTTGGCCAGGATAGCCAGTATTGGAAGCTATAAAATTGAAGGAAAGCTCTCCTCGCAACAGAGCGACAAAATATACCCGGGACAGCAAGCTATCGTGGAAATCAGAAATAAAAAATTTAAAGCTTATGTGAATACCATTTCCCCCGGTCTTGAACAGGGCGCTATAAAATTCACCCTGATGCTGGAAGAGCCCAAGCATAGGGTGTTAAAATCGAATTTAAAAGTAGATATTTTCCTGATTAATGAAAACATCGAAAACAGCCTGCGGATTCCCAACGGTACATTCTATAAGGAAGAGAGCACTGTAACCGTCTATGTGGTTGAAGGAGGAGAACTGATAAAACGCGAGGTAGAGCTGGGTGGTGCTTCCTATGATTATGTGGAAATTAAATCGGGATTGAAAGCAGGAGAAAAGCTTGTAACCGAATTGGAAGTACTAAAAAAAGCAAAAGAAAGGGAGCGTGTTCCCTA
Organism: uncultured Bacteroidales bacterium; assembly: GCA_964453775.1. Lineage (GTDB taxonomy): Bacteria > Bacteroidota > Bacteroidia > Bacteroidales > UBA12077 > CAYVSF01. The sequence continues at coordinate 1,074 of CAYVSF010000496.1, read as the reverse complement.
TAAAATAAAAAACATATAAAACCATAATAATGATACATTTAGAACAAATTTTTAAAAGTTACCAAACGGCCACTGTAGAGACTACGGCCCTGGAAAATATCAATATTCATATCGAAAAAGGCGATTTTGTTTCGGTGATGGGTCCCTCGGGTTGCGGAAAAACCACCCTGCTGAATGTCATGGGGCTGCTGGATCAGCCCGACAAAGGGATCATCCGGATTGACAACCAGGAAGTAGGCCATTGGAAAGATAAAAAGCTGGCCGCCATGCGCAACCGAAAAATCGGCTTTATTTTCCAAAGCTTTCATTTGATTCAACCCTTGAATGTGTTGGATAATGTGGAGCTTCCATTGCTCTATCGCAATGTGCCCCACCGCGAACGGAGAAAAATTGCGCTGGAGGTATTGGATCGGGTGGGACTGGGACACCGTACCCGGCATTTCCCTGCCGAGCTTTCGGGTGGACAGTCGCAACGTGTAGCTATTGCCAGGGCACTGGCCGGATCGCCGGAGATTATCCTGGCCGATGAGCCCACCGGGAACCTGGATAGTAAAATGGGCGAAGAGGTGATGGAATTGCTTGCAGAAATCAATCGCGAGACGGAGACCACAATTGTAATGGTAACCCACGACCGGCAGATGGCCGAAAAAACGCGGAGAATTATTCATTTGTTTGACGGAAGACAGGTAAACTAAACACTATGATACGAAAACGCATACAACAACTGATTCATCAGTTCCGGCAGAATACTTTTTTCACTTTTCTCAACCTGTTTGGCATCAGTATCACCATCATGGTAATTATGATTGGGACCATCCAGGTGGACAATAAATTTAACCCCGGCGGGCCGGAAAGCAACAACGACAAGCACCTTTATCTTTCCCGCATGAAGTACAAAAACAACGACAATGGCACCATGATTGGCGGGTTGAACCTGGAAATTATCGAAAACTACCTGCTGCAAACCAAAGCGGCCAAAGCAACTGCTTTTACAGCTACGCAGGCCTGGAATCATATCGATCCCTATGATGTAAAAGAATACACCCTACGCTATACAAACGCGGGCTTTTGGAC
>CAYVSF010000495.1:0-2553 GCA_964453775.1 uncultured Bacteroidales bacterium | reverse complement strand
ATTTAGCAGTATTTTTTTTTCTTTTTTTTATTTTTTCTTTTAAATCCGCAATAATGACTCTTACTGCTGGTTTTGTTATTTGATCAGTCATAATATTTTTAATTTTTACAGTCTTAAATATTAGAATCTAGATAATTGTAGATTATGAATTATAGTTCTACCAAAGTTAATTAACTTTTTATTTCTTGCAAATGAAAAGTCTAAAGCAAAGTACATAAATTAATTATGAAAATATAAACAAATCAATCCCGAAAATCCACTAAGAATACTCGCTCGCACCGTCCTTCCCACGACCTGCTTTAGCTCTCGCCCCATTTGTAAAAATAATATACTCTAGTTTCTCTTGCCCAATACTCCAACTCACTACTGTCTTATCGCCCCACCAAGAATACTCGCTCCCGCACCGTCCTTTCCACGACCTGCTCGTGAGATCGCTTCACTTCGTTCCGCTAAGGTCGAACTTGATTTACTACTTAGCTTTAGGAGAAAGCAGGAGGGCTGGCATAAGAAAGTTTTATCGGCTTGCTCCAGTCGCATCAACTTCTCTCAGGAGAGACCTACAAACAAAAAAACCATCCTGTGCGGATGGTCTTTCTGTTTGTAGCCCCACCAGGAATCGAACCTGGATCTAAAGTTTAGGAAACTTCTATTCTATCCATTGAACTATGGGGCCATGGCTTGCAAAATTACAGTTTTTCCCTGTTTCTGCAAATTTTATTCCGCCTCTTCATCTCCCTCTTCTGAATAAACTTTCCCTTTTCATCTCTAAACAATCAGATTTTATTATTTTTATGCAAATTTTTACGGGCCTTATGAGTGTTTTGGATATCGTTTTTGCAGTGATTCTCCTCTGGGCAGCCTACCGCGGCTTTACCAAGGGGCTCATCTATCAGCTTTCTACCCTGGCGGCCCTGCTGCTGGGAATTCTGGGTGCTATCAAGTTTTCTGGCTTCACCAGCGATCTGCTGATTCGCCAGTTCGATATCAACGAGCAGTACATGCCTATCATCGCGTTTGCCATTACTTTTATTCTGATTGTGGTGCTGGTGCACCTGTTGGCAAAACTGGTGGAACGACTCATGGATGCCGTGGCCCTGGGCTTTGTCAACCGTACTTTGGGCATTCTCTTTGCCCTGCTGAAGACGGGCTTCATCATCTCCATCCTCATGGTGCTGGTGAACAAGGCGGATAACCGCTACAATTTCATACCGGAGGAAACCAAGCAGGATTCGCTGCTCTATCAGCCCCTGTCGGATTTTGCTCCCATGGTGTTTCCCTACCTCAAGTTCGATGAGTGGAAGGAGCAAATTGATGAAACGGGCGTGGGCCAACCTGATAAAAAAGTATAACATAACCTGGAGGATAAAAATGGATACAAAAAATTTAGGATTCGATTCAAAACTAATTCACGCAGGAGATTTCGAAGATGCAATGGGTAGTGCAGTAACGCCTATCTACCAGACTTCGACTTTTGCCTTTAAAAGTGCAAAACACGGCGCCGATTTGTTTGCCGGCAATGAAGAGGGGTACATCTATACCCGTTTGGGTAACCCTACCATCGGTGCGCTGGAAGATAAGCTGGCGGAATTGGAAAATGGCGTGGGCGGCATTGCGTTTTCAAGTGGTATGGCAGCGGTTACCACCGCATACATGACCTTCCTCAGTGCCGGGGATCACGTGATCTGTACCAGTGCGGTATATGGTCCCAGCCGTGGTGTGCTGGAAAGCCACTTTAAGAAATTTGGCGTGGAAGCTACTTTTGTGAATACCACCAAGCTGGAGGAAATTGAGAATGCAATGCAGGAAAACACGAAGCTGCTTTACCTGGAAACACCGGCCAATCCCACCATGGCGGTAACCGACGTGGTGGCGGCTTCGAAGATTGCCCACCAGCATAACATCACCGTGGTTGTGGACAACACCTTTTCCAGTCCGTACCTGCAAAACCCACTGGATCTGGGTGCCGATGTGGTATTGCACTCCCTCACCAAATTCATCAACGGCCATGCCGATATCGTAGGGGGCGCCCTGATCGCAAAAGATCCGGAGGTATACAAAAAATTACGCAAGACCATGACCTTCATGGGAGGTAACATGGATCCGCACCAGGCCTATATGGTTATTCGCGGGGTAAAAACGCTAAGCCTGCGCGTGGAGAAGGCCCAGGAGAATGCCATGAAGGTGGCGGACTACCTGGAGAACCATCCCAAGGTGGATTGGGTGAAGTACCCCGGCTTAAAGTCGTTCCCACAGGCCGACCTGGTGAAGAAGCAGATGCGCGGACCGGGTTCCATGATCAGCTTTGGGCTGAAAGGCGGATATGATGCCGGAACGGTATTGATGGACAATGTGAAGCTGGCTGTACTGGCGGTTTCCCTGGGTGGCGTGGAAACGCTTATTCAGCATCCGGCGTCTATGACCCACGCCTCTATTCCCCGCAAAGAACGCCTGGCCGTTGGCCTGACGGATTCCCTTATCCGCCTCAGCGTAGGCGTCGAGGATGTCGATGACCTTATCGATGACCTGGAACAGGCTTTTGTATACCTGTAGAAA
>CAYVSF010000494.1:0-2558 GCA_964453775.1 uncultured Bacteroidales bacterium | reverse complement strand
AATCTGTACCCTGTAATATACTCCATTTTGCGGCTCTAACTGATTAGTAATCGCTGCCCCTTCTTTTGCCAGCAGGGCCTTTGCTTTTTCGGCAATCTCTATCCTCACCGAGCCCGAATGATCCGCTGCCTCATAGCTACTATACTGTGATAGATCGGGTTGTTTACTATCATTAATTATCGATAGAAGCTGTTGACTGCTGCTATTTGCCAGATCTACCTGTTTTTGCTCGATATCAATGCTCAAAGTATTTTCATTTTCAATATACGAGAAGGTGCCATTAATATTTTCAGGTGCGGCATCTCCTTCAGCAGGTACCAGCTTATAAGACACCACGAAGTAGGGATCAGCCGGAAGATTCATCCAAAGATATTTTACGGTCTGGTCCTTAAATGTGAATATCGCTTCCTGGTTTTCAAGATTTTCTGCAGTATACCCGGCAGGAATTTCTTCCTGAATTTTTGCAAATTTTTCTTTGTTCCCTTTATTAACCAATATATTAACTACGTAGGCATTGCTTTCCGGCGCAGCATAAGGAGCCTGTCTAATACATCTAACATTGGCCATGGAGCTGGCAGCTCTTTCAACCGGTGAAACCAGTTCTTTATAATCCTGCACATCTACAATCATAGAAGGATCTACAGTTGGTGACGGTGTAATTACAACCGTTTTGGGTGCCACTGATAAAGACTTTCGTTCGTTATCAGCAATAAAAGAAAAGTCACCAGCCAGATTAAAGTTCCCTTTTAATCGTTCATTTACTTTTATTTTATAAGAAATTGTAATCGTCTCATCTTCCGGTAGCCTCAGCCAAATAAATTTGATGCGTTGATTGTCAAAACTAAAATCGGCATTGGCAGTATGTATAGCAGTAGGTGTAAGACCTGCAGGAAGTTTTTGCTGAAAACGGGCAAAACTTTGCACATCCGACTTGTTAAGAGTCACCTCAACATATATCTCACTTCCTGCCTCTACCTGGTTGGATGCTGTCATTTCCAGAGACACATCGTCCGGAAAAATCACATTCATAAACAACATCACAAGTAGATTTACGAGCAGCAATATTTGCTTTATCATAGCCATTTTTAAGTTAAACGCTTACACAACTGCCTAATTTAAATATTAAAAGCAATAATAACAAAATATCAACAATAGTTACTAACAATTGTTAATAAATGGCTGTTATTGTTAAAAACCCATATATAGCTGTACTGCATTGTTAATAACCTTAAAAATTGGGACTCAACAAATATTTTGAGTAGAACTCATTAATACTATCGACAGCTTCATCTGCTGTATCCACAATTTTTATTAGTTCCAGATCCTTCTCGCTAACATTGTTTTCAATCTCCATCATTGTGTCCTTCACCCAATCAATCAAGCCTTTCCAGTAGCTTTTCCCAACCAGGATTATTGTAAACTTACCAATTTTCTCGGTCTGAATTAAAGTTATTGCTTCAAATAACTCATCTAATGTACCAAATCCCCCGGGAAGAACAATAAATCCCTGTGCATATTTTACGAACATCACCTTACGTACGAAGAAATGGTCGAAACTTATCAGCTTATCCGGATCAATAAACAGATTGCCCGACTGCTCAAAGGGTAAATCAATATTCAATCCTACGGATTTCCCATTCCCTTTCTTAGCACCCATATTCCCGGCTTCCATTATACCCGGTCCGCCACCTGTTATTACACCATATCCGTGCTTTGTTAATTTGAAGGCAATTTCTTCCGCCAGTTGAAAATATTTATTATCGGGTTTGGTCCGTGCAGAGCCAAAAATCGATACGCAAGGGCCTATTCTTGAAAGCTTTTCAAAGCCTTCCACAAATTCTGCCATCACTTTGAAGATGGTCCAGGAATCGGATGTTTGAATTTCATTCCAGTCCCTATTTTGAAAAGCTTCTCTTATCCTGTCTTCGCTCATCATAAGCAAAATATTAGTTTTCAATACGAATTTAAAAAAATCTATTTGATGATACTATATTTCTTCCCGTAAAAATTTACCGGTATAGCTTTTTTTGCAGTTCACAAGTTCTTCAGGTGTACCTGAACACAGCAATTCACCACCTCGCGCTCCCCCTTCTTTTCCCAAATCAATAATATGGTCGGCAACTTTTATCACATCCATATTGTGCTCAATGACAATTACTGTATTCCCCTTGTCAACCAGTGATTTTAACACCTTAAGAAGAACGCTTATATCTTCAAAATGAAGTCCAGTGGTTGGTTCATCCAAGATATAGAGGGTCTTCCCTGTATTACGTCTGGCCAGCTCTGCTGCTAACTTAACACGTTGGCTTTCTCCTCCGGAAAGTGTTGTTGAAGGCTGCCCTAAAGTTACATAACCAAGACCTACTTCTTGCAACATTTCCAACTTATGTGCTATGGAGGGTACGTGCTTAAAGAATTCAACAGCCTGATTAATGGTCATTTCCAGTACATCACTGATATTCTTCCCTTTGTACCTTACCTCAAGAGTCTCCCTGTTGTATCTTTTTCCGTTGCAGTCTTTACAAAGCACATATACATCAGGCAGGAAATTCATTTCG
>CAYVSF010000493.1:0-2566 GCA_964453775.1 uncultured Bacteroidales bacterium | reverse complement strand
ATACCTTTCTCGTTTTATAGATTATCCAAAAGTAGGGAAAAAATAAATGCTGATACCAAAAAAACCAGGTTAAGAAGATTTTGCTAAAGCATTCAAACAATTCTAATACATAATAGTAATAATTAGAAAAAATCCTTATTTTTCAGGATATAGAAAAAGTAGTGCTGACTTTCTCATGTACAAATTGATTAAACATTACAAAATCATCCTTCTTCTTGTGGGAGTGCTATATACCTTGCCCTCATCTGCTCAATATTTTGGACAGAATAAGGTCATGTATGATCGCTTTAATTTTGATATTTTTAACAGCCCACACTTTCGAATATATCAATATCTGGATAATGATTCTCTGCTCTATAATTTCGGGCAGCAATCAGAACGATGGTATCTGCGCCACCAGGCTATATTTTCAGACACGATAATGGCCAATCCTATGATTCTTTACAACAACCGGCCTGATTTTATGCAAACCACGGTAATTTCAGGGATGATAGGTGTAGGGACGGGCGGCGTTACAGAAGCATTTCGAACCCGTGTGGTAATGCCGGTTATGGAATCGAACAGGGAGACCGACCATGTATTGGGACATGAAATGGTTCATGTCTTTCAATACAATGTTATTAAAAAAGATGACAGTCTGAGTTTGCAATCTCTATCGAATGTTCCCCTATGGATGATCGAAGGTATGGCAGAGTTTCTTTCCATTGGAAGTCGTGATAACAGAACAGCCATGTGGATGCGAGATGCGCTCATTCATGATGACATTCCCACGATAAAGGAGATGACAAGGAATCCTTATCAATACTTCCCCTATCGCTATGGGCACGCACTTTGGGCTTTTATAACCGGCATTTACGGAGATGGCATCATCCGCCCCCTTTTTTACAATACGGCAAAATACGGGCTGGAGATGTCGATGGATTCATTATTATACATGAGTCCTGATAGTTTATCTACCCTATGGAAAAACTCGATTGAGACCTTTTACAGTCCACTTTTAAGGGACACCATAGCGCCTGTGGGTGAAAGAATATTTGGGCTGGACAATGCCGGTACAATTAACTTATCCCCTGTTATTTCTCCTGATGGCAAGCAAATGACTTTCCTTTCCAATAAAGATGTAATCACTATCGATATTTTGCTTGCAGATGCTTCAACCGGGGATATTGTTAAAAAGCTCACCAGTGCAGTCAAAAAAACACACATCGACGATTTTAATTTCATTGAGTCTGCCGGATCCTGGTCCCCGGATGCTTCGAAATATGTTCTCACCACTTTCACCAAAGGCTCTAACAGCCTACTCATTGCAAATGTTGAAGGGAAGCGTGTAAAAACAATTAAAGAAATTAAGATCAAAGGCATTGATGCCTTTAGCAATCCGGAATGGTCCCCGGATGGTAAATATATTTTATTTACAGGCCTGGTGGACGGACAGAGTGATCTCTACCTCTATAATTTAGACAAACAAAAGACCGAACAATTAACCAATGATTTGTATTCAGATATTCAAGCTACCTATACTGCTGATGGGAATCAAATTGCATTTATTTCTGACCGCGGAGCATCCACAAAAATGGATGAGCAGATCTATGGAAATTACGAACTTTGTATACTGGATGTAAAAACCGGAGAGATAAATGAAATCCCTCTTTTTGCAGATGCTGATGTGTACAGTCCCCAATTCAGCCCTGGGGATACCAGCATTTATTTTCTCTCTAACGTAGATGGCTTCAGAAATCTTTACCGATACAACTTTGCAAGTCAGAAAATATATCGCCTAACCAAATATGCAACAGGAATAACAGGCATCACAGATTTATCTCCCTCTTTTAGCGTGGCGCGAGAAACCGGAGAAATAGCCTACACGGTATATAGAAATGATAACTATATTATTTATAAGGCCCGGCCCGAAGATTTTTTAAGTATTGAGGTCAGTCCTTTTGAAAGCAACTTTGAAGCCTCTCAATTACCACCTGCACCCCAAAGGATGTATGATGTCGTCGATAACAACCTAAAAGCTCATCCTTCCCAGCCAGTTGATAGTTTTTCCATGAAACCTTATGACTCTAAATTTCAACTTGAATACCTGGGGGCTTCCGGCCTAGGTGTAGGTGCCAGCCAATATGGAGCTGTTGCAGCCGGAGGAGTAGCAGCCCTGTTCAGCGATATGTTGAAATATCACCAAATTTACACGGTACTTCAAATCAATGGAGAAATCTGGGACATTGGAGGTCTGGTTAGCTATCTGAATTCCAAAAAAAGAATTAACTGGGGCGCTTCCTACAGTCACATTCCATATCGCTCTTCTTATCTGTCCTATAAACTCGACTCGTTAAAAAGCGGGGATGATTATTTTCTTGTCGACAATTATGTGATAGAAAGAATTCGCATTTTTGAAGACCAGGTATCTTTATTTGGACAATATCCCCTTTCCAGTAAAATCAGATTTGAAGCAGGAGCCTCTTTTACACGATATAGCTATAGAATAGATAGCATTAATAATTATTACTCGGGTGGACTTAAAGTCCATGAAACAAAGAAAAAGGTAGATGGCCCTGAGCCCTTC
>CAYVSF010000492.1:0-2586 GCA_964453775.1 uncultured Bacteroidales bacterium | reverse complement strand
GAGCTTTTCGCGGACCGCGTCGCCGTACATCTCACCTTTGATGTCTTCTTTTTTTTTGATTTCATCCAGCATGCGCATCACTTCTTCCACCTCATCCACATCCAAATTCTTATTCTCCGAGAAAAAGTTTACTACCTGTTTTAATGAATTATTATAGTAGTCTTTAAGTAATTTGCCCATTTGTCCCTTCCGGTATTCCTCTTTGCTTACCAGGGGATAGTACTGGTAGGTGTTGCCATATTTATGAAAAGACACAATCTCTTTCTTTACCAAAACCCGTACAATGGTTGAAACTGAATTATAGGGCGGTTTGGGATCCGGAAAATGCTCCAGGATATCATGAATAAATCCCTTTTCGATTTTCCAAAGAATTTTCATAATCCGTTCTTCAGCTTTCGTTAAACTAATCATAGCGCTATTTTTAAAGTTTACTATTTTTTATACTTCGTTGAATGGCTATCGGTTCTGCTTCTGATATAACAGCAGGCACGGCATCTTTTACCGCTTCTTTCATATCTTTGGACAGCTCCTTGTATTTTTTTCCAAACTGCTTCATGCTAAATTCATCCTTTACTTCATTACCAGCAGCAGTTAATTCGTTCATTACCCGAATAAACATGCCATAAGAAGTCTGGCGATCATTTTTAATAGAGATAATTCCCCTGGAGACTTCAATTTCTCCAAAAGGATGGATGGTCTCCAGACGTTTTTCGGGCAGGTTTTCCTTATTTTCAAGATTAAGCAGGAACTCTTTTGTTCGTTCCCTTAGATATTCCAGATCCAGGGGGTTCCCTTCCACCATCAACTGGTCGTTTGAATTTACCAGTACCACTAAAACATTCCGCTCCTTAATCTCAGGAGGTGGCTGATCGCTGGGGCGGGAAAGCAGTCGCATCATGCCTGTATCAATGTCCATGGTAGTTGCCACCAGGAAAAATATCAGCATCAAAAATGCAATATCAGCCATGGAACCAGCATTTATAGCGGGGTGTTCTCTTCTTGCCATTTGATTTTAGCTTGAATGATTTGTTATCTTTTACAATAATAAAACTTAATTTTAAATAATGCAACTTAATTTTAAGTTATTATATTTATTTTTAAATTAAACTTCACGAGCAACCTCAAAATCAACTAATAAGAAATTAAATTAATTTACAGGAAGGCATTTTAATCATAACTAATAAAAGAGGCATCTTAGAAAATAGCGCACTGTCTTGATCCGTAGGAAACAAATTCGTATCTTTTTAGAAGAATTAAACTTTATCCCAACATTTTTTATCTGACTATAAAATTCCTCCAGCCATGAAAACAGATTTAAGCATGACCAATCAAAGCTTTAGTTTTCTAAGCAACTCCAGCGAATTTCTGAATTTGGTTCTTAATAACATCAACTCCTGTGTCCTGCTTTTAGACAAAGACATGCGGCTTCACGCATTCAATGATGCCATGAAAACCATTTTTTCCAACCGAAAAGACGAGGATTTGCTGTATGTAAAATGTGGGGAAGCCATTGGATGTGCCCATCAAATTGAAGAACAAACACATTGTGGCGAAACATCACAATGCAACAACTGTGAGCTTCGTGTTTCAGCGCTTAAATCATATGTAAACAATGAGGTTATGTACAAAGAACACATTGTGAAGCCTTTTTTTACCCATGAGAATAAAAAGATAGATAAACACCTGCAATTTTCCACCAGACTCTTTCACCACAATAAGGAAAAACACATTATCATGATTATTGAGGATATAACCAAGCATGTAAAAGAAAAATAACAGCCTCCTCCTTTTATCATCCATTGCATACAGCCATAATTATTTGGTAAACAGTCTTGACAAAGCCGCTGATTTTTCCTATCTTATAATCTAACTAAAAAAAGGAGGCTTATTATGTCTGATACTGTTTATAAAATTATTGAACTGGTTGGTACCAGCACAGAATCATGGGAAAAAGCTGCAGAAAATGCTGTAAAGAAAGCAGCAGAAAGTTTGCGTGAATTACGCATTGCTGAAATCTCTCAACTCGACATGCACATTGAAGAAGGCAAAATCATGGCCTATCGTGCAAAAGTAAAGGTATCCTTCAAATACGAAGGGCATTAGTAATTTTATAAGACATTTCACAGGAGGGGGTATCCTCCCTCTTATGGAAAACAGGCACGTTACAAGCTTGAAGCGTGCCTTGTTTATATTCGGGTAGAACCGCCCATAAAAAAACTACAACCGCTAAAGCTGCCATCCTAAAACCTTTGCTACCATCTCAATTTTCATTACATTTGATTTTATCTAAATGCAGTTACTTTGGACAACACAGCACATAAAACGGTAAAATCGAAGCACTTCTGGCTATCTTTGGATAATGCCGCAAAAATATTTCCGGCAACAATTACCACGGAGACCACTACGGTGTTCCGGTTAAGCGTTGCACTAAAGGAACCCGTGAACATTAAAGCATTGATGGCTGCCGTGGAAAAAGCAGAAAAGCGTTTTCCTTATTATAAAGTTCATCTGAAAAAAGGCTTTTTCTGGTATTATTTACAGCATATCAATCAAAGATTCCCGGTGGTTCCGGATGACAAGCTTCCC
>CAYVSF010000491.1:0-2591 GCA_964453775.1 uncultured Bacteroidales bacterium | reverse complement strand
TGCAAAGCGATCCAGGATAAATGGAAATCGTGGAGCTACAAACCCCGGACTATTGAGAAGGTCAGGTATAATTTCATCCGACACGGAAATATCCATCATTCTTCCATCCCGCATCACCTGGATGGTGCTTACTTCATTCAACACCAAATCGGGCACAATTTTGAAGAAATCATCTACGGGCTCCCTATCCAATGCTAAAATTTTATCGCCATCCTGCAAACCCGTTTCTCTGGCAAGAGAATCGACCATTATCCCATATTTGGCATTTTCTGCGGGCAGGTACTCTTCCCCCCAAACAAACAATATGGCCGAATAAATCAGAAATGCCAGTACGGCATTCATCAAAACCCCGCCCAGCATAATAAACAGACGCTGCCATGCAGGTTTACTTCGAAATTCGTAAGGCTTGGGAGGCTCCTTCATGGCTTCCTTATCCATCGATTCGTCGATCATTCCTGATATTTTTACATACCCTCCCAATGGTAACCAACCCATGCCATATTCGGTTTCTCCCTTCTTATATTTAAAAAGTGCAAAACCGGGATTGAAAAAAAGATAGAACTTTTCCACACGGGTTTTAAAGAGCTTGGCAAAAATAAAGTGTCCAAACTCATGTAAAATAATCAAAATGGATAAGCTTAATAAGAGTTGTGCTATTTTAATAACTATTTCCATCTACTCGTTTAATTTTAATCAATTAATGATTTTGTAAATTCACGTGCTTCACTATTTGAAGCTTCATAATCCTCTAAAACAGGATGCTCAATATAACTAATTTTCTGCATGCTTTGTTCGATCAACCTGGGAATATCCATAAATCCAATTCGCTCTTTAAGAAATGCCTCAACGGCAATTTCATTTGCTGCATTTAGCACACAGGGCATATTCCCGGCGTTATTCATAGCCTCATAAGCTAACCTCAGACTGGGAAAACGTTCCATATTCGGGGCCTGGAAGGTCAATTGCGGATAGTTTGCAAAATCGAAACGCGGGAAGGTGGTCGCCATTCTATTTGGAAAGCTAAACGCGTAGAGGATGGGTAGCTTCATATCGGGCAGTCCCATCTGGGCTTTCATAGAACCATCACGAAACTGTACAAAAGAATGAATAATCGACTGGGGATGGACAATGACCTCCACCTGCGAGGGACGAAGATGGAAGAGCCATCTGGCTTCTATGGCTTCCAGCCCTTTGTTCATCATGGTGGCAGAGTCAATGGTTATTTTGGCTCCCATGTCCCATGTGGGATGGTTCAGCGCATCCTTTTTGGTCACTTTTTTTAAGAATTCGATATCCTTGTTCCGGAAAGGCCCCCCGGAGGCTGTAAGTACAATCTTCTCTATAGCATCATATTCTTCACCCACAAGGCATTGAAAAATAGCTGAATGCTCTGAATCGACAGGATAAAGTGGAACCCTGTTTTTTAACGCCGCTGTCATAATCAATTCCCCGGCAACTACCAGCGTCTCTTTATTAGCAAGTGCAATTGCCTTACCCGATTGTATGGCTGCCAATGTTGGCTTTAAACCTGCATACCCTACCAATGCCGTAAGCACAATATCGATGCTTTCCATCTGCACCACTTGTGAAACAGCCTCTGTTCCGGCATATACTTTTATCGGATATTGTTCCAGTGCTTCCTGAAGTGCATCATAATGAGCTTCATTAGAAATCACCACACAATTGGGTTGAAACTGTAAGGCTTGTTTCACCAGCAAATCCATATTATTATGCGCAGTAAGGACTTCGACCTGGAACTTTCCCGGGTGCTGACTTACTACCTCTAGCGCCTGTGTTCCAATGGAACCCGTTGAGCCCAATATGGCAATTCTTTTTATTTCTTGGGGTGACTGCTGTCTCATACTTTTTGCAAGATCCGCTTAAAAATCCACATAATCCTCGGGATTCAGGGCTACTCCATTATGCCAAAGCTCAAAATGCAAATGAGGTCCGCTGGTTAATTCTCCCGAATTTCCAATAATTGCAATAGCTTCGCCTGATTTTACCTGGTTTCCCACTTCCTTAAGTAATTCCGCATTGTGCTTATATATAGAAACCAGGTTGTTTTGATGTTGGATTTGTATAACATAACCCGTTTCAAGGGTCCAGTTGGCCATAGTTACCGTTCCTCCCAGGGTTGCTACCACTACTTTATTAGATGGTGCGACAATATCCGTTCCGTAATGACTTAAATCCGGATTAAAAGAATTTGTAATCAATCCTTTGACAGGAGGATAAAAATAAAGACTGGAAAAAGCCAAATTTTTTCTGCTATCATCATAAATAGAAAGCTTGAAAAACTCCTCTCTTTCTATCTGCTCTCTTAAAATAGAGTCATGGAGAGAACGCTTAAACTCTATCTCCTGATAGCGAATGGTCGTATCCTGTCCGCTTTCAAAACTTTGAGGAACATCACCCCTAATAATATTATTTAAAGAAGCAAAATAGTGATCGCGAATAGCCAGTTCGTGTTCTAAAGAATCCAGTTTCTGCACATTTAATATTATGTTACGGCGCATATTACCATCCGGATACCCGGGAATATATTCACGTAGAGGTGTAAAAGCTATTAGCACAGTAATTAAAGCCAC
>CAYVSF010000490.1:1134-2601 GCA_964453775.1 uncultured Bacteroidales bacterium | reverse complement strand
AAATCATCCCTAACCTTTTACTCACGAAAGTTTTTGGTCTGAGAAAATCCGTTGCCGCGGGATTCCTGATGGCTTCCAGGCTGAGCCTTATCATCGCGGCCTCTCAAATCGGATTGGATTTGGACATTATATCACCCGGAACTAATGCGGTTTTTATCATTATGGCGGTTGTCACCTGCCTGATTTCACCTGTGATTTATAACAGCATCCAACCGGTTGAACAACACAGGGCAGGGAGTATTATCATTGTAGGTGGAAGCAGCAGTGGGGTTTTACTGGCACGAAGGCTAAAGCTGCACGGGAAAGCCGCTGTTATTATTGAAAGCGACAAAACACGGTACCTGGATCTGCTGGCAAAAGGCCTGAATGCTTACCTGGGTTCCGGGGTGGATTTGAACACCTACGAAAAGGTACACCTTAAAAACAACAACTACGTTGTCATCCTAACCGGCAACGACAAAAAAGACCTGGCAGTAGCACGTTTATTGCGTTCGGCCTGGCAGCACGAAAAAATCATTACCAAATCCAGCAATCAAAAAATGGACAGGCAGCTAATGCAAATGGGGGTGGAATACCTGGATCCCACTCGCATGATAGCCTCCACCATTGAAAATCTCATCCTTCGTCCATCGGCCTATCATACTCTTATTGATAGCTTTGATAATTTTACGGTGGAAGAGATGAAAATTCGCAAACCCGAATTCGAAACCATGCCCGTAAGGAACATTCCTTTCCATCGCGATGGTGCTTTAATGCTGGTGCGTAAAGAAAATCAAATCATCATTCCCCACGGGGATACGGTATTAGAAAAAGGCGATGTAGCTACCGTCCTGGGCACCGAAACAGCCATGGAAGATTTCCGCCATCTGTTTGAGGAGTAGGTGCTTAGGTGTTCAAGAATGAAAAAACCAATATCTTTAACGAATAACATCCACGATAGTGGATGTGCAAATTATCGGTTGGTCCAAACAACCTTCCCTACAATATTATAAGAAGGGATAAATCCATGATGTCTGGAGTCTAAAGAATTGCAACGGTTATCGCCCATAACCCAGTAGTAATTCTCTTTAAATTGATAGCTGGAAATCGCCCGGCCATTTAAAAAATAGTTGTTCCCTTTCTTCTCAAGCTTTGCATGCTCAAAAATTCGAATTATAGGGCTGTATAAAAGGTAACTTTGGGGGTTCAATTCAATTGTAGTGTTTTTAGCCGGGATAAATACCGGCCCATAGTTATAATTAGTCCAGGTAAAACCGTTGGACCAGGGATACAAACTCCTTAAGCTATGATGGTAAGGCTGAACTAATTGTAAGTTCATTCCATTTGAGCAAAGTTTTTCTTTTTCTATCGGAGTAATTAATGTGTCCTTATAGATGGAAAATGTTCCAAGGATCCTATATGTCAGGTATCGTTGATTTCTGTTTTCAGAAAGTTTTGAATTAACATAAACAATCCCATCTCTTATGG
>CAYVSF010000490.1:0-1124 GCA_964453775.1 uncultured Bacteroidales bacterium | reverse complement strand
TAAGGTATCTCCCGGTAATCCAACACATCTTTTTACCCTTAGCTCGTCTTTATTTGCCAAATTAAGCGCCACAATATCATTCCGTTCAACAGACTGATAACCTGCAAGCCTCTTTCTTCTCTCGCGATAACCAATTTTGTTCTTTTTATAAAAAACATGAAGCCATGGGACTTCTTTTAAAGAAGCCGGAATTAAAGGTCCGTAATTTAGTTTACTAACCAATATTAGGCTCTTTGCCTTAATCGTATGTTCCATGGATGACGTGGGGACCCAATATACTTCGGCTACAAAAATTCGCAATAGCAAAGCTAAAAGAAAAACAAGGACAATATAAAAAATGCACCTTAGGAACACGAATGCAAATCGACTTAAGGTATCTTTTATTCTTTTCATCTTATAGCCATTATAATCGTGTGGATTGGGATAGTATGCTCCCAATCCACACAGCCTAATTTAAACTCCTTAAACAGATTTTACAACATTAAGACTTACTACAAAATATTATTACTGCCTCTACCCAAAAAACTATTCTATTTTTCCGGCAAATTTATCCAATAGCAGTTCAGCATAGGCGTTATTAAGAGATGGATCTCCAAAACTAATGATCTCATTCTTCTCGTCGAGGATAAAAGTCTGAAAAATAAAATCATGGGGGATTTGGTAGTGGTTAAAAACATACTTTCTTGTATCGATAATAAAAATACCACAATCCTCTATATCCGGAAGAATAATCTCTTTAAAATACCGTGGTCTTTTGGTATAAATAATAAAAATTGCCTGCACCTGGTCTTTATTAACTTTAGCAAGAAAGCTTGCCCAGTCATTATTAATTCGACTTATGCACTTTTCACAATTTGCATCAATTTGGGTTACAATTTTATATTCACTAAGCATTCCAAAATTGTAGAATCCGTCTTTACTAATATTCAAAAACTCCAGACTGTCCTTTAATTCGTTAAAGTCAACCTGTTTCCCAATGTTTTGTTCGTAAAGTTTTTTTAGCCTTCTCTTTTCTTGCTGTTCCTTACAAGAAAGCAGCGAAAGAACTAACAAAAAAACTACTATAAGCTTAAAATTCATAATTATAATATACTATTTCTTCATCTAAAGCATTGGAATAGGTA
>CAYVSF010000489.1:0-2606 GCA_964453775.1 uncultured Bacteroidales bacterium | reverse complement strand
CCCGGGAATCACGCCCCTGCCAACGGCCAACAGCTAAAAGCCAATTGCAAAAAACTTTGCGTAACTCAGCGCTCCACTCAGCGTCCTCTGCGAGAAACTCTTCGCGTCTTAGCGGTGAAACATCTTCTTCGCGACTTAGCGGTGAAACAATAAGCCCGGGAATTGGCTTAATGCCGGGAACCTCTCCCCTGCCAATGGCTAACAGCCAATAGCCTCTTCTCTTTAGACTTCCCCCACCATCAAATTGCAGCCCCTAAGTTCTGCATGGTCGTAGCGGCCCAGCACCTCAAAGGATCCATCCGAATGCTTCCTGCCTAAATCGCGGGTTTCGATAAAGGAACAGGAGTAGATATTGGCTAAATCAATCACATTGATGCCACCGGATTGTCCCTCTTTCACATAGGAGAAAGGATCATAGCTATCACGAACCATAACTTTCACCCAGGGGGGCGTGTAAAAGCGGCCCCGGCCTTTCGACCAGGCCTGGGATAGTAATTCGGACATGCCATATTCGCTGTGAATTGTATGAACACCCAGCTGCCGGCCTAATTGTTGATGCAAGTCTTCCCGGGTAATCTCTTTTCTGCGGCCTTTCATCCCTCCCGTTTCCATGATAATTCCGGAATTTAGATTAAATTCGTTTTGCATGGAAAAATCGAGAAGGGCATAGGAAACACCCAATAAAATATACTTTTGTCTGCTTGTTTCCAGCTGGGCCAGACTTTTCTCAAGGTCCACAAAGTCATCCAGGTAGAAAGCACTCAGTGGATGACCAGAAGCTTTGATGAAATGATCCACCATATAAATCAGCGAAGAGTGCGGATTTTCCATATAGTTGGGAAGCAAAGCTAAAAATGCATAGTCCCGGGGATTGCCATAAAAAAGTTCAAAGCCTTTAATAAAACTTTCTACGTACCAATCCGGGTCTTTAATAAAATGCTTGCTTCGTTTACTGCCTGTTGTTCCACTGCTCCAAAACTCCTGCTTCCATTTCATCGCACTTGCCGTATCTTCTTCCTCTTTCTCGCACAGGACCTTATGGGTTTTAAAAAAATCAATTGGAAGAAAAGGGATCTCTTCAATACAGGTAACTCTACGCAAATCTTTTTTAAGGTAACTCAGGTATTCCCGGTAAACCGGATTGAATACTGCCTGGTAGTAAAAAATCTCCATGGCCAGTTTTTCAAACTCCTCTTCTGTCATATCCCGGATGATATCCTCCCTGTCATATCGTAGCATAGCTTCAGGCTTCAAAATAGTTTTTAATGGCTTCGATTTCTTTTAAATCCGGTTCCTTTATAAAAAGACGAATAAGCGTTTTCGTTTGACCCTTCCGGCAAATGGTACCCAGGGCCACATCTAGCTTGCCCTGTTCCTTTTCTTTCATCAATCGGGCCGTTTTCTCACGAAAGGATTCCTTATTTAACCTTAGCTTTGGTATGAAATAAGCCTTTCGCTTATCTTCCATGTCCAGGAACAGATCCTTACCCATATCCTGCAAATAAAAGAATTTTTTGATCCGGATGGTAGCAATCCCCTGTTTAATTTTTCCCGAACCGGCAAACTCCAGCCCTTTCGACAATAAATCAAACTGATACCTGCTCACCATTTCTGGGTCATCTAAATTTTTCAATCGAATTACAGGATAAGAATCTGATCCCCAAAGAATTTCTCCTACTGCTGCTGCGTAATCGCTGGAAAAATCCTGGTCAAAGGATTGTGCTGCAAGTTTTATATCCTGCAAATCGTACTTTTCTTTAAACACCAGGTACAAATAGTGGGGTATTTCAAGACCCAGGCTCCTCTTATTTACCCCGGGAAAGGGATCCACCGATTCCAGTACCAATCCTGTCCTTGATACCGGTTTTCCGGGCCGGTAAATTCGAAGTTCCTCGTCTTTTTCTATACTTCCGTAAGCATGTATAACAGGTCTCGACATGTTCCTTTATTTATTGATTAACACAAAAGCACCCCAGTAAAATGGTTCGGGGTAGGCTTTTTTAATAGTCAGTTGGGCATCCCTGAAAGCCTTTATTTTGTTCCCCTCTTGCAGGTAATTTTGATAGAAAGCAGTCATCAATTTTTGTGTTACCTCATCGCTAACCTGCCAAAGGCTGATAATGATTCGATCGGCTCCGGCAATCTGTAAGGCCCGTTGCAAACCGTAAACACCTTCTCCATTTCTTATTTCCCCAAGTCCGGTTTCACAGGCACTTAATACGACCAGACCTGTTTGATCCAAAGGAATAAGCATGGCTTCGTAAGCGTTTAAGATACCATCTTCCTCTTTTATCGAGGCGGGATCACCTAGTTGTTGAATGGTGTTATCTGCGCCCGTAAACATTAAGCCGGAACGCAACAGGGGGTTTGCTTCTGCCTGTACCGGTTCGATTCCAAATATTTTTCCCCCTGCAGTTTGGGTTGTTTCCAGGAAGAAACCATGGGTGGCAATATGGAAAATATCGGGAGAAAGAATCGACTTTACCAGGCTTTCGGTAGCCTGGTTGCCGATATATGTATTGGTATTCCAGCTTTGATTCTTCAGTACGGTATCGATTTTCTGCACCTCCTCCTCGGTGCCGGGAAGTTCGGGCAGAGGCAATTCC
>CAYVSF010000488.1:0-2615 GCA_964453775.1 uncultured Bacteroidales bacterium | reverse complement strand
TTTCTTTCTGCGCATCAAAAATTTCAAAAGCACCGCGTTCCTTTGCCATGCTAACAGAAGAGCGGTAGGCTTCCAAGGCGATGGTTTTGTGCACTTCTTCGGAAAAGTCCACGGCATTGTCGCTGCCATATTTCAGTCCGAGTGCAGCCAGCATATCGCCTTCGGCGGTGATCCCGACACCAGTTCTTCGTCCTTCGGTAGCTTTTTTACGGATGTTCCTCCAGAGATTATCCTCCACCTGTTTAATTTCATAGTCTTCCGGGTCGGCTTCAATTTTATGCAAGATGGCATCGATCTTCTCCAGTTCCAGATCGATAATATCGTCCATAATGCGCTGAGCATAGCCCACGTGTTCTTTGAACAGCGGGAAATTAAAATTGGCTCCATCGGTAAAGGGATCTTCCACATAGCTAAAGAGGTTGACAGCCAATAAGCGACAGCTATCGTAGGGGCAAAGTGGAATTTCGCCACAGGGGTTGGTCGAAACCGTTTTATATCCCTGGTCGGCATACGAATCGGCCACCGATTCACGAATTACGGTATCCCAAAACAGGATACCGGGTTCGGCCGATTTCCATGCATTATGTACAATTTTATCCCAAAGTTTTCGCGCATCGATAGTCTGCTTAAAACTTGGTTCCTCTGCATCGATGGGATACTGTTGGGTATAAGGTTTATTGGCAACCACGGCACGCATAAATTCATCATCGATACGAACGGAGACATTCGCACCGGTTACTTTTCCCGATTCCATTTTCGCATCGATAAAATGTTCTGCATCGGGGTGCTTGATGGAGATGCTGAGCATCAGTGCGCCGCGACGACCATCCTGTGCAACTTCGCGGGTAGAATTAGAGTAGCGCTCCATAAAAGGAACCACCCCTGTGGATGTCAGTGCCGAGTTCAATACAGAACTTCCGGAAGGTCGTATATGCGACAGGTCGTGTCCTACCCCGCCCCGGCGTTTCATCAATTGCACCTGCTCCTGGTCAATTTTCATAATCCCACCATAGCTATCTGCAGGGTTGTTGTGTCCTATCACAAAACAATTGGAAAGAGAAACGATCTGGTGTTGGTTTCCAATTCCTGACATCGGACCACCCTGGGGAATAATGTATTTAAAATCCCTGAGCAATTCATACACTTGCTCTTCCGGCATGGGATTCGGGTAACGCTGCTCTATGCGTGCAATTTCTTTTGCCAGGCGATGATGCATTTGGTCGGGATTCTTCTCGAAAAGATTGCCGTTGGAATCCTTGAGTGCATATTTGTTGGCCCATACGCGGGCTGCCAAATCATCACCATTGAAATACTCTTTCGAACTGCGTAAGGCCTCATCAAATGTATAGGCCTTCTTTTTGCTTTTTTCCTGTGTTAGTTCATGCGTCTTCTTGTTGGTTGCCATTCTTTCTACTTGCATTTTATCTTAGATTTTAGCCTGGATTTGGGTGAAAAAAATAATGTTTTGCAACATTTTTACGAAAATGTATTGCAAGTTAAAAAGGATAAAAAATCTGTACAAGACTTGGTGAATCGTATTTTTCAACATTTCATTGTAGTTATTAACTTTCGATCGTAACCTTCTGTTAAGCTGATGTTTACACACACTTAACCTTCATACGGAAAAAAAATTAAAGAAAAAAGAGGGAGGCTATAGATTCTATTCACAAATATTGTTAATAACGAAAATGCTTTTCCACAGACCAGAAAAGCATTTTTTCGTATAAGTTATTTTGCTATATTGTGCGGTTTTTCTATTCTGATTTCAGCATTCCCTTAACCCTATTCATGTTTCCATCGTTAGGTGCCGGTTCAATTTCCAACAATTCACAAAACAGGTTATAGAGATCCACATTTTTAAAGGTTGATTGCTGATAGCCGTCTTTAAAATCGGGGCCAATGGCATAGAAAATTGCGTGCATATCCTTATTTTCCGGCGGATATCCGTGTGTTCCCCCGTTGTAACCCTGTCTCCCTTCCCGTTTTAAAATGCTGTAGCTGCTGTCAGCCACCACCACAAAATCCTTTATGCGAACATTGTCAGAGAAATGCCATTCCGCGGGTGTTTCTTCGGGTCGGTAGATGGCTATGTGTTCTACTTTTTGAAGGCGATTATACACTGAGTCTTCAAAGCCTTCTGCGGCATCAATCTGCATCACCGGATTTCCTCCTTCAATACTTTCCAGCCATTCCTTTTTTAAATGCGTGCGCAGGTTCACAGTTCGATCTTTTGAAATAGCTTCCATGCCATGATCAGAAGTGATAATAAAATTGATCCGATCGGCAATGGGGAGTTGATTTACTTTTGTAAAGAAATCAGCTAGCAATTGATCCAGTTCCTCAATTCGTTGTATAATTTCCGGAGCATCCGGTCCAAAATTGTGTCCGTCACTATCCGGTTGGTCGAGATACCACATAACCAGATGAGGGCGTATTTCAGCTCTTTTATTCAGCCAGCTGATGACGGTGTCCACCCGCTGCTTATAAGGGAAATTATGGTCGTATTTCTTCCAATAGCTGGCATATTTCCCCTTAACGGGAGCTTCGCTTCCTACCCAAAAGAAGGTTCCTGCCGTAACACCTTGATTTTCGGCACTTATCCAGATGGGCTCACC
>CAYVSF010000487.1:0-2629 GCA_964453775.1 uncultured Bacteroidales bacterium | reverse complement strand
CGCTCCGATTTACGACTGGACCGGGCGCTAAGAAGACTGGAAATCATTTATAAAGAAACAGAAGAGCTTTACGAAAAGTCAACCATATCGCAAAAGCTTTGCGAGTTAAGGAACTTAATAAATGTAGGATACCTTATTATAAGAATGGCACAAACACTTCATGAAAGCAGAGGACTGCATTATACCATTGATTATCCGAAGAAAGGGGATGTAAGCGAGTTTTAACCCCATTTAAGGGGCTTTATAGTACCCATAATAATTACCAATGTAATACGCTTACATCCCCTTTTAGAAACACAACAGAATCAGAAAACCAATTTTATTAACTAAATATGAGTACTACTTTACTCCTCTATAAATCAAGGATGAAAATACGGCTTTATTATGAAACAACCTGAGAAAAACAAAAAAACTTCATAAACGGTCAAGTATAATGTTTTGTTTTTACAATATATCATTAAGCAAAGAACTCTTAAACTACCAGTCTATCTTACTTAGCCAGTTTTTACAAAAGAAAAATCAGAATTCAAAAAATTATTAATTCACCGTAGAATAAATTTTAAATCTACGCGACAAATCTGCAACCAACTAACCTTCAATTGCTCATACAGGGAATACATAGCTCGCGCAATAGAGCTTTTACAATCGTTTTTCTCCTTCTGGCAACCGGAAGCACTGTATTATCTCTTAAAACAAGCTTAGCCTCTTTTCGAAATTCGGCCGCCTTCACCTGATTTAAATTTACCAGGTGCTTCCTGTGAATTCTAAAAAATGATTTTTCCTTTAGAAGGATTTCAAGACATCCCAGACGACTTGAAAGAATTGTTCTTTTCCCATTCGTAAAATAAACATTTGAATAGGATCCCTCTGCTACACAATACGAAATCTCTTTTTTTAACAGATTGGAATGGTTAATAAATTTATCCGTTGCATGCATAACCCAACTTTTTTATGTTTGCATTCAACTATTAATTCCAAATAGAGGGAAAAGGTAACCCCCTAAAAAGCATGTTTTAAAACATGTTTTTGTTTATTTCGATCGGTTCAGATTTGCGTTAAACAATTTGAAAATGCGTTTGTATTCATCGGTCCAACTGGCAGGCTCCTTAAATGAATGCGGTTCTACCGGATAAACAGCAAGTTCCCAATTATCTTTTCCCAATTCAATCAGTCGTTGTGTTAATCTAACGATATCCTGGAACTGAACATTAGGATCTACCATGCCGTGGCACATTAGCAAGGGATCATCAAGTCCTTCTGCAAAATAAATGGGGCTGCTTCGTTTGTAAGCCATACTATCCAGAACCGGTGTATTAAGAATATTTGATGTATAGCTATGATTATAATGCGCCCAATCTGTAACAGAGCGCAAAGCTGCACCACAGGCAAAATTATCCGCTTCATTAAAAAGGGCCATCAATGTTATGAACCCTCCATAAGATCCACCATATATTCCAATACGATTCTCGTCTAATCCATATTCATCCACCAACCAATTCTTTGCATCTACGTAATTCTGTAAGTCACGGCCACCCATATGACGGTAAATAGCAGTTCGCCAATCTCTTCCATAACCTGCGCTTCCCCTGTAATCAATATCCAAAACGGTAAATCCATTATCTACCAAAATATTATGAAACATGTATTCTCTGAAGTAATTGCTCCACCATTTATGGGCATTCTGCAAATAGCCGGCACCATGAACAAAAAGAACAGCCGCTCCATTTTTATTGTTGGGCTCAGGCTCATAAAGTCTTCCATACACTTCTTCTCCGTCGCTTGCCTCTAATGTAACTATTTCAGGAATTTTCCAATCATAGGATTCAAAAGATTTATTCAGAGAATGTGTAATCTGAATCGATTTTGCATCAGCTCGGTTTTCTTTCAGGTACAATTCCCAGGGTCTATTCATATATGAATTTCTGATAACCAGGTGTTTTTCATCCGGGGACAAAAAAACATCATTCCTTCCCTCTAAATCTGTCAACTTAACAAAGCGTCCACCTCCCACTGGCATTTTATAAAAATGCCTTTCTCCGGGATGTTCTGCATTGGCAGTAAAATACCAAAATCTTCCATCTTCTGATAAGATCGGATTATATACCTCAAATGTACCTCCGGTGATTTGTCTTTTATCACCGGTTTCTATATTTATCAGGTATAAATGAGCGTAGCCACTCTCCTCCGATTGGAATGCAATATGTTTGTTATCCTTTAGCCAGGTAATTCCACCACCCCAATTATAGCTCCCTATCCCTGGGCCTCCAATCCATGCTTCATCATGTTGTCGATCCAATAGTTTTAGATCACCGGTAGTTTTATCCATTTGCATGATCCAGCGATCTTTATTATCCTGCGAGCGTATTTCCAAAACCGCATATTTGCCATTATCAGACCAGTAAGGTCCAAACGTTAGCACACTCCGGGGTGCATCAGGTATTTCATGATCGTATTCTTTAAAATATGCCGGATAATCATTTATTCCTGGCAGGTCAGCTAAATCTGGTTGGATTAGGGTATCTCTTTTTTTATCGTACAAAAACACATCAGAACGTGAAGCTTGCTGTGTTCCCACTTTAGCACGGGCCTTTTCGCTGTATACATATCCGTCTGAAGTAACGAAGTGGGG
>CAYVSF010000486.1:0-2631 GCA_964453775.1 uncultured Bacteroidales bacterium | reverse complement strand
GGTTTATAGCTTCGATTCCACTTGGCCCTGTGGGAGTGATCACCATTCAGCGCACACTTAATAAAGGTCGTTTGTCCGGTGTGTTCTCGGGAATGGGAGCTGCTGTAGTGGATACCTTGTATGCTATTATTGCTGTCCTGGGATTATCATATGTCATACATTTCATTGAAGAACAACAAATCTATTTTCAGTTGATCGGAGGAATTGTTCTTATTGCGCTGGGGATGCGGATTTTTTATACGAACCCGGTAAGACAACTTCGCAGACAAATGAGAAAGAAAAACAGCATAATTGAAGATTTCTTTTCTGTAGTATTCCTCACATTGTCGAATCCGCTGGCCATTTTTTTATTTATTGCCGGATTTGCAGGCATCGGTGTAATGTCCACGAATTTAAATAACCTGATGTCTTTTTTTATAATTGGAGGTGTGTTCATCGGGGCTTTGCTGTGGTGGGCTTTTCTAAGTTATGTCGTTGATCTTTTTAGAAAACATTTCCGTTTGAAGCAAATGTGGTGGATCAATAAAATTGCCGGAATGGTGATTTTTGTATTTGGTTTTTTAGCTATGTTTAAAGTTGTTCTCGGGTTTTTAAACATTTCATGATTTTATTTGTTTTTCTTTAAAAACCATAAAAAACTATAAATCATGAAACTATTCATTCGTTCGTTATTATTGATATTTGTTGTTGCAGCTATTTCGTCCTGTAAGGGACCCAAAGGGGATAAAGCTGAGGTGGCAGATAAAAAAGACCTTGATTCTGAAGTAACCCAATCGGAAGTTTACGTAGTTGATACAGATGCAAGCGTCATTCACTGGAAGGGAAGCAAGCCCGCCGGTGAACACCATGGTACCGTGCAGTTGAAAACTGGCGATTTGCAAGTTACCGATGAAGGAATAACCGGAGGTTCTTTTATTATTGACTTAAACTCTATTGTTAACGAGGATATTGAAGATCCCCAGATGAAAGCAAAGCTTGTTGGGCATTTGAAGTCTCCTGACTTTTTCCATGTAGATTCGTTCCCGGTGGCCGAATTTGAAATTACTTCAGTAGTTCCTCAGGAGCAGGATCCGGATTATACGCATTCCGTTTCGGGGAATTTAACCATGAAAGATATAACCAAGAATATTACATTCAAGGCCAATGTGGAAATGGGTGAAGGACAGATTAAGGCGACCACAAATGATTTCATTATCGATCGCACGGTTTGGAATGTAAATTATGGAAGCAGAAAAGTATTTGATAATTTAAAGGACAATTTTATTCATGACGAAATGGGACTGAAAATTGAGCTCATTGCGAATAAATAATATAAGAAATTCCTACTTAAGCCGGGGTGAATAGCTCCGGTTTTTTTATCCCTGTTTTTAAGGTTTTTTTAAAAATCTAAATTTTACTCTTAAGATTATTTTATTACTTTGCGGGTAAAGAAAACCATTTATGATGCATATTCATGAGGCCAGCTTTATAAAGAGTTCCGTAAAATTAAATCAATGCCCGGAAGCCAAACTTCCGGAGTTTGCATTTGTGGGCAGATCCAACGTGGGTAAATCCTCATTGATCAACATGCTGCTTTCCCGGAAAAATCTGGCAAAGACCAGTCAGAATCCCGGTAAAACCCAGCATATAAATCATTTTATCATTAATGATTCATGGTATTTAGCCGATTTGCCAGGTTATGGTTATGCAAAGGCCAGCAAAAAAAAGAGAGCATTTTTCCATAAATTGATTACAGATTATGCAAAAAAAAGAAATAATCTGTATTGTTTGTTTGTCCTGATAGATAGCAGACTGGAGCCACAACAAAATGATCTGGACTTTATTGAATGGTGCGGTATCAATCAGGTGCCTTTTGTGCTTATTTTTACGAAGTCCGATAAACTCTCATCCAATAAACTTAAAAGCAATATGAACCATTATAAGGAAGTTTTATTGCAGCAATGGGAAGAGCTTCCACCTCTGTTTATTACATCAGCTACAAAACAAAACGGAAGGGATGAAATACTCGAATACATTCATATGCTAATTGAGGAGAACCCATTCGATCCAGATCAAGGTTTAAAAAATTAACATAAAATACCAATTTTAACTCTTTGGTTCTACACGGCAATAGATCTTTAATGATTTTGAATCAAAATTCTCATCCTCAGGTCTTGAAAATAGCAGGATATTTTTAACTTTGCAGAGCCAATAAAAAAAATACATTCAAAAAATATTCCTCATGAGGGAGAAGGCCAATATTAAGATCTTTTCAGGAACGAATTCTCGTTACATAGCTGAAAAAATTGCAAAAGACTATGGAATTAAACTTGGAAAAAGTTCGTTCCAGGAATTTAGCGATGGTGAATTCACCACCTATTTTGATGAAACAGTTCGCGGAGCCTATGTTTTTATCATCCAGTCGACATTTCCACCTGCCAACAACCTGATGGAATTATTGATGATGATAGATGCAGCCAAGCGTGCATCTGCTTACAAAGTGATAGCAGTAATGCCTTACTTTGGTTTTGCCCGCCAGGACAGGAAGGATAAACCCCGCGTCTCGCTTGGAGCCAAGCTCGTAGCCAATTTATTAATGGCAGCAGGTGTAGACAGGGTAATGACCATGGATTTACATGCCGATCAAATACA
>CAYVSF010000485.1:0-2636 GCA_964453775.1 uncultured Bacteroidales bacterium | reverse complement strand
GTTTGGGCTGTCCTTCCTTAATCCATTCAATGACCAGCCAGGTAATAGCGGCAAAGGAAGCAGCTACGTCTGTGTTCAGGAATGCCAGGGTGGAAATAGCATCTACATCCAGTTCGCTACCGGCATTAAAGCCATACCAACCAAACCATAGCAAACCGGTTCCGATTGCAACCAGTGGAATACTATTGGGAGGAGAATTGGTATCGCGGCGTTTGCCGACATAGAGGACAGATGCTAAAGCAGCAAAACCGGCAGTAGCATGAACAACGATACCTCCGGCAAAGTCTAATACGCCCCAATCGGCTAATAAACCGCCACCCCAAATCATATGAACAAAGGGATAATAGACAAACAACTGCCATACGATTAGAAATAAAAGGTAAGCCTTAAAAGTTACGCGATTGATAAAGGCACCGGTAATAAGTGCTGGTGTAATAATAGCAAACATCATCTGGTAGGCAACAAAAATATACACGGGATACTTTCCGTTATCAAAGGCTTGATCAAAGGACATGCCTTTCAGAAATGCCAGATCAAGGTTCCCGATGATTCCGCCTTCACCACCGCTAAAACATAAAGAATAACCTATTGTTACCCACATAATAGTGGTTACACCTAATGATACAAAGGTTTGTACCATGATGCCAAGAATATTTCTTTTACCAGCCAATCCGCCGTAAAAGAATGCCAAACCCGGGGTCATCAACATGACCAGGCTTGTACATAAAATCATAAAAGTTGTTGAACCGCTGTCGAACATAATTTTTTAGATTTAGTTAATATTAATGTAGGCTTAAAAAGACACTCCAAATACCATGAAAATATTTTCTGCTTCAGGATTTGTAATCACTGAGCCGAAAACTGGCAAGGAGTAAGTCTCTGATATTGTTATCTCTTTTGAAAGTGAGAAACCGAGATTGATGATTCCCGCAGATTTTTGTCCGTAAAATCCTGCAGGTTCACCTTTACCTGTTTTAGGATTGTCAAGCGCCATACCGGCAAATAAATCCAAGGCAACACCTTTAACATCGGTTGAATATCCCAATTCCATGTATTTCGACATCACAATTTTATCTTCAGGTACCATGACCCCGGCTTCTTCGGTGTATTTTCTGGAATCTGCACCCCAAATGTTCATCGCAAACATGAAACTTACAGGAATATTATCTGTTCCGTTAAAGCTTATTGCTGTCTCAACAACATGGCCTGTCTGGTCTTCCTCTCCACTGTTGATGGTATTCCAATCCATGTTGTAGTTGAAATATTTGTTTCTTCCGATTGTCTCATCCGGGAAAAAGTAATCGGTAAATGTTAAGGAGAACATCTCTTTTAAGGTGTAGGAGATGTAGAGATCTGCTTCCTGTCCGGTCTGGGTTCCGCTTAATGAATAAGCACCCCATGCACCAATAGCCAGGGAGTGATCTTCGTTGCCTAATCCATATTCTAAGTAGGGTTGAATACTTGGGGAGGAACCTCCTAAATTAACTCCCCGCCATATATACCGGCTAACAAAGTCGGCACCTACACTCAACGGAGATTCCTCTGTGGTTGTTTCATCTTGTGCAAATAAACCTCCTGTCAACAATAGAAAAGCAGATAATACACCAAATAGTTTAGATTTCTGATTCATAATAATTAAAGTTTAGTGATTATTTGTATAAAATGATTTGATCTAAAGCGATTTGCTTTTTGATAAGAAAATGGAAAGTTCCAAATGCTAGTTCTTCTGTACATGCAGTAAAACTAACACCCAGGGATTTTTGATGCAATCGGTAAAAAAGCGGAATTTTAGATGGGAAATGTCACTATTCGATCTAGGTAATTTACCCAGGTTTTAATCAAGATTGGCCAGATTATTCTTGATGGCATACTTCACCAGTTCAATGGAGGATTTTAAATTGAGCTTTTGCAAAATATTGGTTTTATGCGAATCTACCGTTCGGATGCTTATAAAAAGCTTATCGGCTACTTCTTTATTGCTCAATCCGTCAACGACAAGTTTTACGATTTCTTTTTCCCTTTTTGTAAGCGAATTAAAATGATCCGCTTTGGGTTTATTTTGAAGTGATTTTAGAATGGTATCCGAGATTTCCTTATTGTAATAGTTGTCCCCTTCATAGATTGTATGAATGGCTTCAAGAAGTTCTGCCATCGAAGTGTCTTTAGGAAGGTAACCATTGGCACCAAAGCGCAAAGCTTTTGTGATAAACTCCTCGTTCGAGTGCATGGAAAGAATTAAAATCTTTATGTCACTGTAATTTTCAGTAATATGCTTAGCTACCTCTATTCCTGAAATATCCGGCATGGTAATATCCGTAATAATTAAATCGGGCTTCACGGTCTTCAATAATGCAAACAGGTCTTTTCCATTCCCAACTTCTCCCACAATATCAATGTCCGGTTCATCAAATAAAACTGCTTTTACTCCGTCACGAAACATCTGGTGATCATCAACTAAAATAACTTTAATTTTATCCATCATTTTTTGAGGTATTATTTAATGGGACTGTAATGTCTATGGTAGTTCCTTTTTGCTTGATCGATGTAATGTCAATTTCTCCATTCAACAAGAGTACTCTTTCTTTGATATTTGAAATGCCGTTACCGCATAATTTTTGATTCTCGGTATAAGTAAA
>CAYVSF010000484.1:0-2643 GCA_964453775.1 uncultured Bacteroidales bacterium | reverse complement strand
TTTTGTTTCAATTTATTTAAAGGATTTAAATTTTGTTTTTTTAATTGCACAAAATAAATCTATATTGATTCATTTACCAAATGCAATTTTAGATTTTGTTTTTACTTTTATTGAACAAACCGGCAAAGCTAATAGCAGCTATGCCAAATAGTATCAACTTCAACATTTCAGGCAACAACTCCCGTATACTGCTTCCACGGAGGAAAATATCATAGAAACCTTCCAATCCCCAATGCATGGGAGAGAAATTGCTAATAATCTGCATGAAATGGGGCATCACATACACCGGCACCCAAATACCTCCGATAGCTGCTAAAATGATAATTGAAACAGAACCGAAAGTGGCTGCCTGCTCATGTGTTGAGGCTATTGTACCAATTAGGACACCATAACTCGTGGCTGCAAAACCGGAGATAAGTGCCATAAGTAAGAGGTTTAATTTATTCGGTCCGATGGTGAGTTCCGGTAAGCCCATAAGGGGCATAATAAATTTACCAACCATCAACATCAAAAGAAACTGAAGTAAAGCAACAGCCAGATAAATAAGGACCTTGCTCATCATAACGATTAAATAGGAGCCGGGCATGGTTTTCAGTCGAAAGGCACTTCCGTCATCTCTTTCTTTGA
Source organism: uncultured Bacteroidales bacterium (assembly GCA_964453775.1). Lineage (GTDB taxonomy): Bacteria > Bacteroidota > Bacteroidia > Bacteroidales > UBA12077 > CAYVSF01. Next base: position 2,016 of record CAYVSF010000484.1, on the reverse strand, counting down.
TCATATTTCCAGCAAGAGGTAGTACAATAAAGAACATCGCAAACATGGTCCAGGCCGGCACATTGTGTTGTACGGAATTGGGAAGGATTGTGGCCCCAGAAGTGGATGCATAGACCTCTTCAAAGTCAATGGTAGCGATGCTTTCCATATCCATATTTTGCTTTTCGGGAAGAATACCGGCCAGTTGTTGAGAGAAATGCTCAAAAAAGATCTTCATTTCCAGTTTTGAAGTAAATTCTTTGAGGGCACTTAATACGGCATTTTTAAAAGAATCACTGGTTACCGGGTCGATATAGATCTTTATACTGGCTGTTTGTTTTCGTTTCTTCTTTGCCATTGGGTTGAAGCTGGCAGAGTTATCCAGTAAGCGGCTCACATTGTTTCGAATAGCATCAGTGGCATAGGCCGGTATTACAATTCCAATTTTATACTCTCCTCTGGCAACCGCGTGTTTTAATTTGTCTTCTGTAAGTTGTGTCGTGTCTGTTTGATAATACAAATCAAAGAAATCGGATGATTGCAATCCTTCTTCCAGTGCCATCCCCAGGCTGTCCTTATCCTGGTTGAGAAAGATAAGAGAAATTTTTGATTCCTTTACTGTCTTAAAAGTGGAATCCTGGATGATTGTCATGATGAAGATGAGCACAGTAGGCATTAAGAACAGAATTGCCAGTCCGGCCCTGTCTCTTATAAGAACCAGAAATTCTTTATATACTGATGATATGAGGCGTATGAAGTTCATTATTTAATCCTTAGTTGTCTCTTACATCTCTGCCAGTTAATTGCAGGAAAAGTCCTTCCAAATCCGTACATTCTTTATTTTGGTGAATTAAATCTGCCGGCTTTCCTTCGGCAATAATTTCTCCTTTGTCGATGATGGATACAAAGGTGCAAAAGTTTTCTGCTTCTTCCTTATCGTGTGAAGTGTAGATGATTGTTGTTTGTTCATTCTTACGTATGGTTTTCAGGTGTTGCAGTATGACATTTCTGGATTGAACATCCACCCCCACGGTTGGCTCATCTAAAAACAGTACTTTTGGTTTATGCAGTAATCCGGCAATCAAATTTACCCTTCTTTTCATCCCGCCAGAATATCGGGCAATTCTTTTATGGGCATTTTTGCTTAATCCAAAGAGCTCCAGGCAATCATATATCCGTTTTTTCAGCTCTGTCCCTTTCATTCCGTACATATGGCCAAAAAATCTAAGATTTTCATAAGCTGTAAGGCTGGGGTAAAGAGCAATATCCTGAGGAACCACTCCAATTGTTTTTTTAAGTTCCTGGGGATGTTGGGAATAATTCTTATGGTCTATACTGATACTTCCGGAACTGGGTGGAAAAAGGCCACAGAGAATATTAATTGTAGTAGTCTTTCCGGCACCATTTGGTCCCAGGAGGCCGTATATTTCATTCGCCCGTACATGAAAACTCAGGTCTTTAATGGCGGGAACATCTGAATTATTGTAGCATTTTGTCAGCTTATCTGCTTGTATAATGTCGTTATCCTTCATTCTTACAAAACCTTTTTCAAATCAGTAAAAAGCTGTTCCTCCTTATCTGCAATTTCCAGCAAAAGGCCCGATACTTCTTCATAGGCATCCTCTGACTTCGATCTGCCTTTGCAGGTTTGTGCTGCTTTTGATGCAAAATTTCTCCACATATCCCCAATCTCGGTCATCCTTTTTGAATAGTCACTAAAAGCTCCATTGCCTGTTACTTGTTCCGCCTCCTGCAGAAAGGCAGCATAAATGAAACGGAATCCGGCACCACCGGTACCTATTTCTTCCAACATACGAACTACCATAGCCAGGTATGCGGCGGCTCTTTTGGCGCCCAGTTTATCGGGCCATTTTCGGATTCTTTTAGCCAGGTAGCGCATTCCTTTAACCCCAAAAAGGGGAACGGGAATTTCAAGCATGTATTTAATCGTTTGTTTTATACCTTTTTTTATGGCTGCTTCCAGGTCCATTTCTTCCGGCAATTCAACCGGGTAATACATTCGCCCTTTGGGGGCAA
>CAYVSF010000483.1:0-2650 GCA_964453775.1 uncultured Bacteroidales bacterium | reverse complement strand
CCGGATACGGGAATTGCTGGAGAATCCGGATATTTCCCCACTGGATAAGATCGATAATCTTAAGCTTAACCTGTACACGAAAGAAATTTTTGCGTTTACCCCCAATGGCGATCTGAAAAAACTGCCGGCAGGAGCAACGGTCTTGGATTTTGCCTATGATATCCATACTGATGTTGGTGATAAATGTGTGGGAGCGAAGATCAATAAAAAGAATGTGACCATTAAACAAAGCTTGCAAAATGGAGATACGGTAGAGATTATTACCTCGAAAAGCCAAACCCCTAAGCGTGATTGGTTAAATTTTGTGATCACCTCAAAGGCCAAGTCTAAAATTAAACATTCCTTAAAAGAAGAGCAGCTTAAAGAATCGGAAATTGGACGGGAGCTTCTTATTCGCAGGTTGAAAAACTGGAAAATAGAGTTCTCCGAGGCCTTGGTGAGTAAGATTACCAGGCATTATAAACTAAAGAACCCCGTAGATTTTTACTATCAGCTGGCAGTGGAGAAGATTGATATTGCTGATGTGAAAGAGCTGCTGACGAAAAGGCAAGGTTTGCTCGATGAGGAGGCAGAAAAAGAAAAGGAACAGGAGGAAAAGGAAACTTTTACTGAAGAATCGAAAGAGCATGCGGAAGGGAAAGAAAATGCGCCGGAAGATTACCTCATGATTGATGAGAAGTTGGAAAATGTGGATTATAAGCTGGCAAAGTGCTGTAATCCTATTTTTGGAGATGAAATTTTTGGTTTTGTGACCATAAATGATGGTATAAAAATACACAGGGTCAATTGCCCGAATGCACGTCAAATGCTTAGCCGATACAACTACCGGGTGGTAAAGGCACGGTGGAGTAAATCGGCCGGGGCCGCTTCCTTTCAAACCAGCATTAAGGTTTCTGGAGTTGATGAAGTGGGTATGCTAAATAAGATTTCCGATATTATTTCCAACGAAATGAAAGTGAGCATGCGGGGGCTGCAAATTGATAGCAATGACGGTATGTTTGAAGGATATATCAAACTCTATGTGGAAAGTACCAAACACCTTGATATCCTCATAAGAAAGCTAAAAAAGGAAAAAGGTATCTTAAAAGTGGTGCGTATGGAAGGGAATAGTAAGAACAATAAGAATTGATCCGGTCTCTTGCAATCTCCTCTTTGGCGTGAATTTTGCTGTATAATCAAAAAAGATGAGAGCCAACAGCAACATGAAAATACTATATGCACTGGTTGTTTTGTTCTTTATCCCGGGTAAAAACCTGTTTGCGCAGGACGTCTTTAGTGTGGAGTATGGCTACCAGGCCGATGTAAAGGTTTACGTGGTAGAACATGACTATCAGGCTGATCTTTTGGTTTATAAGGTCGATCATAGTTACCAGGCCGATGGGAATCAGGGAAAATGGTACTTTACGAAGCATGATTATCAGGCCGATAAGAAAATTTATTTTGTGGATCACGATTACCAGGCCGATTTATTGATCTGTTTCGTCGACAATTCCTACCAGGCAGGCTGGAAGGAGATGGGCAAATATCATTTGATGGAATAATTGCAAAGAGGGTTTTGTTTGTTTTAGAAAATTAACATCCATGATGTACTAAAATAGATTTCAAATGAAAATCTTTTTGTAATTTTGGTACAAACAAAAGCCCGGTCTTATTCGTTATAGTTCAAAGTAGTTTGTTAACTGCAAAAATGAAACCATGAATAGAAGTAGTATTTTCATATTAATTAGTCTTTTTTTTGCAACATCAGGAATGGCGCAGGTGCCGTTTTTGTTGCCTAAATATTACCAACCCCTGGACAGTAGTATGATGGCCAAAAATCAGAATAAAAAAGATTTTGATTATGGAGTTACTCTGGGAACTTCTTTTGGATCGTCTGCAGTATTTGGAAATATGTCTTCTTCTTATATCGCTCCGCACTTTTCTTTTCAGGCCACGCCAAAGTTGAAAATGCATGTGGGCGGCATAATGATGACGAATGCTTACAATGTTAATTCGACAAGTGGAAGTGTCCTGGGAATGGGACAGGGCGGTTCAAGCTACGGAATATCGGCCGCAGGGGAATATAAAATGTCCAAAAACTTTCATATTTTTGGTTCTGGTACCTACTTTAAAGACGAGTCGATTATGGATAGTTATGTGAGCGAAATGGGAAATCGGGATTTTAAATCCATGTCGCTGGGCATGCATTATAAACTCGGGGAACACTTTCATATTGGCGCACAAGTGAATTTTATGGATGGTTACAATCCCTATTACTCTCCGTATATGCAAAACTCATCCATCATGCCTTTTAATCCATACAGTCCTATCGTATGGTAAGCATCATCCGGAAATCTAAATATTTTTTGGCTTTTATACTGATATTTTGGGCTGCTCACAATCTGTCTTTTGCACAATGCATGGACAAGGAACAGGTGTTTGAACCCGGTGAAAAAATTTATTACGATGCTGTATACAACTGGGGATTTATTTGGTTGAATGCCGGAAATGTCATTTTTGCTGTGGATAGCACAACTTACAATGGACAAGAGGCCATGCGCTTTTCCAGCTATGGGAAAAGTTTGCCTTCTTACGATTGGTTCTTCAAGGTGCGTGATTATTTTCAGTCGGTAGTGCGCACCACAGATATCCGTCCACTCTACTTTGAACG
>CAYVSF010000482.1:0-2658 GCA_964453775.1 uncultured Bacteroidales bacterium | reverse complement strand
AAATGATCATTTTCGAGAAAAATATTATCTGTTTTTATCGTTAATGTAGAAATTGTAATCCCATTATCAGCTGCTAATAAATTCTCCACCATAACCATTGGAGGTCGCTGTGGAATGAATTTAATTATTTCGTCCCTGCCTGCTATTGGTTTGGTATTTTCCTTCATACTTTTTTTTTGACTGTCTGGAATAAAATAGTATTGCAGTTGTTGAATTTATGAACATCCTTCAATTTGGCCTGCATAAATATACATCAAAAATAACATTAATTTACTGACTCCAAAAATCGTAATAGTTAAACCATTGGAGGGGATATTTTTCGATCATTTCTTCCAGTTTATCCACGTAGAGTTCGACCATTCGTTTAATTTCCTTATCCTGGAGTGCTACATCATCATATTTTTTAACATGAATAGGAGGGGTGGCATAGAAATGATAATGTCTGGATGATTCTTTTAAGGCGAAGGCAAAAATCACTGGCACCTGGAATCGTGCTGCCAATGTAAATGGGCCGGTTGGAAAGTTGGCCGATTTTCCAAGAAAGTTGATGTTAACCAACTTGCTTTTTTCAACAAAGCGATCCCCGTTCATGGCGATAAGTTCTTTGTTGGTTAAAGCCTGTCCGAGTTGTAAAACATGAGTATATTCCTTCGTGATGGGAATGATGTTAACCTTTTTATTGGACATCACATTGTCCAGGTAATCTTTGATTTGCGCATGTTCCTCATCAACCATTAGGACATTTATTTTTGTATTGAGTCGTTCCAGCAACTGACCGGCAATTTCAAAATTCCCAATGTGCGCATTTACGATTATACCCCCGTTTTTTTCCTCAACAAGCTGATGAAGGAAGTTTTCTCCTTCAAAGTCGTAAGTGTATTTATGCTTAAGTCCGCTAAGAATAGCTATTTTATCAATCAGGATTTGCCCGAAAATGAAATAATTGCGATAGAGGTTCTTCAGGGCCTGAGTTTTTGTTTGTCCAAGGCGTTCCCTGAAGTAATTCAAAATGGGGCGAGAGGATTTTTTTGCAAAAAGGAAATAATAAAAGGCTACAAATCCTAAGATAAAATAGGCAAATTGGGGTCCAAGTTTGCGTATGGTACCAACGAAAATTCTATAACCCAGGAGATTTCCCCGGGATTTTCCGCTCCAGGAAGACATTAGAGTTCCTCCGTTTTTAATTTTTAGTTGGCTTGAGCATGTGCAATGATGTATTCGTAGAAATCTTTTAGTGTTTTGATTTTGGCAAAATCTTCACCTTTCACTTTAAAACCAAAGTTACGTTCAATAATCACTACCAGGTCTACGTAATCAAGGCTATCTATTTCAAGCGTTTCCTTTAAATTGGCATCGGGCGACAACTGGTCTTCTTCCAGTTCAAACTCATCAATTAAAAATTCATTTACTTTCTCAACAATTTCCTGATTCTCCATTTCAATGTTCTCCTCGCCGTTTATTTTTTGAATTTCTTTACAATAATAGTAGAATTTGTTCCTCCAAATCCAAAAGAGTTGGATAAAAATATATCAATTGGATGATTTTTTATGGTTTTGCTGGCAATATTAATTTTTGCTGAATGCTCATCTGGATTTTCAAAGTTGATATTCGGAGCTACGAATGATTTTTCCATCATGAGCATGGAATAGATAATTTCGGAAGCTCCACCCATCCACATTTCATGCCCGGTCATGCTTTTTGTTGAGCTTACAGGCGGTTTGTATTGCCCAAATACTTCATTAATTGCCTGTGCCTCATTTAGATCACCAACTGGTGTTGCAGTTGCATGGGCATTTATGTAATCAATTTCTTTGGCACTTAAACCTGCATCTTTTATTGCCATTTTAAGGGATCGAGCAGGTCCCTCAATATTTGGAACCGAAATGTGATCTCCATTGGAAGAAAATCCATAACCAATAATTTCTCCCAGGATTGGGGCCCCTCTTCTTTGCGCAGATTCCAAACTTTCAACAACAAGCGTAGCACCTCCACCACTGGGAACCAACCCATCCCGGTCGCGATCAAATGGGCGGGAGGCTTTTTGAGGGTCTGATTCATGGGTGGAAAATGCACTTAAGCCGTCAAAACTACCCATGGAATGAAAGTTTATTTCCTGTCCTCCACCACAAATAATGACATCCTGAAGTCCACTTCGAATAAGATAATAGCCTATGCCTGCTGCGTGAGATCCACTGGCACATGCTGCACTTATGGTAAGGTTGATTCCTTTTAGACGAAATATAGTGCTAAGGTTCATGGTAATAGTAGAATTCATCGATTGAAAAATTGCACCTGAACCTAAAAGAGTGGTGTCCTTTTTTTCTTTCATTAAATCGTATGCTTCGATCACAGCACGGGCAGAACTATCATTTCCATACAAGATGCCCACATTGTTTTTATCCAAAAACTCATCATCAATCTTAGATTGTTGAAGCGCATCCAGAGTAGCAAAATAAGCATATTCCGATTCTTCAGCCATGCCAACCCGTTGTCTTCTTTTTAATTTTCCCTTTAAGGATGGGCGCTCAAGAATTCCTGTTAACGAAGATCGAAATCCCCATTCTTTTCTTACCGGATCAATTCCTATTCCCGACTTGCCATGATACAGGGATTCACTCACCTCATCCAGGCTTTTGCCTATAGTTGAATAAATTCCCA
>CAYVSF010000481.1:0-2659 GCA_964453775.1 uncultured Bacteroidales bacterium | reverse complement strand
CTGCTGCGGCCAGACCATCTGATGCATCCAGATCTTTAGGCATTTCTTTTATCTCGAGCATATGCTGAAGTAAAGAAGCCACCTGTTCTTTCGAAGCATTCCCTCTTCCCGTTATAGCCATCTTAATTTTCCTTGGGGCATATTCAAAAATAGGAATAGAACGTGCAAGACCCGCCGCCATGGCAACCCCCTGCGCTCGGCCTAATTTAAGCATCGATTGAACATTTTTCCCATAAAATGGTGCCTCGATTGCCAATTCATCAGGATTGTAGGTCTCAATCAATTGAAGAACACGATCAAAAATCTTTTGAAGCTTTAAATAATGATCCTTATACTTCTTCAAATCGATCACGCCCAGGGTAAGAAGTTCCATTTTCTTCCCCTTGCAATTGATTAATCCATAGCCCATAATCGTTGTTCCGGGATCAATTCCAAGTATAATACGCTCTTTAACGGCATCTGTCATCTACTGTGCTCCAATTTCGTCTTTAAGACTGTTATATTCTTTTCTGGGAAGATGGAATATTTCACCTGAGGACTTTAGACTGGGGAAACTCCCTGTTTCAATATGTCCAAGGGCTGTTGCAAAACAATCCTCATTGATGGAACCAAATTCCACTGTAATATTGTCGCTTGCATATGCAGATGTAGCAAGACCCTCAAAATAAGCACCGTAGCCATTTGCATTAGAGATTCGGAAAGTAACAGGAACATAAGCATAATAATCTTCCTCAGAATAAAAAACATACATTCCAACAGGCTTCCCGTAGGTATCATCTCCTACTACATATACATCTATAAAAGGATCTAAACCATTGATCAAGGCCTCGCTTGCTGATGCAGTATTCCTGGTAGCAATCACATACAATCGATCGAGAGCAAGTGTTGTATCGCTAATCTCAAAAGGATAAGAACTATTTTCACTCTCTCGTAAAGTATTGTGTTCATACTGTGCAAATATTTCTCCCTCCAGGGATTTAGGAGCAATCAAACCGGCCAGGTGTGATGTAACATCCATCCTTCCTCCGCCATTATAGCGTAAATCCAGAATAAGTTCATCCACATTATGGGTTTTAAAATAAGAGAACGCCTCATTTAATTCATCTATAGAGGGACCAATAAAACTCTTGAAGACCAAATAGCCAACCTTACTTGCTCCTACTTCTTTTATCTCTGTGTGCAAAACCGTATTCATCGTTATTTCCCGTTTTGCAACACTGGCTGTTACCAAATCTCCATCAGGGTTAATAAAAACAAAATCTGTCACCAGGCCCGGGGTATCCGGCCCCAGTAAAGCATTAATATCAGAGGAAGTTGTTATGATTTCATTATTTATTTTTTGAATTACCCAACCTCTTTCTACTCCATACTCCTGTAGAGGGGAATCTTCAAAAACATAGACCACTCGTAATTTTCCATCTACATCAAACCCCTGTGAATATCCATAACCAACATAGGCCCCGGATTCATAGTAGGCCTCAAATTCTGCTATTGTTGTTACATAACTCCAGCGATCCTGCGGCAAATAGCGAACTGCATTCATCAATTCAATGGGATTATCATAATTTTCAGACTCAATAGTTGGTAACTCATCATTCCACAAGTACCAGGCTTCCAATATCTCCTGTAATTCCTCTATCGAGTCTGCATCCGGTTTTTCTATCTTTTCCTCTTCACAGGATACCACGAAAATGCTGACAAACAATCCCAGCAACAATGCAAAAACATCTCTTCTCATTAGGCTTTCTTTTTTAAAAGTTTCTTCTGATCTCTTTGTTGGATAATGATGCCTCCAACAATAAGCACCAGACCAATTAAGGTTGTATAAAATATTTCCTCCCCCAGTATTATATGTATAAATACTAAAGCTGTAAACGGCGTTAGATAAATTAAATTGCTTAATTTATCGGTTCTACCAGCCAATTTCAAAGCCTTTAACCACAATACAAATGTAATACCCATCTCAAAAACACCTACATAGACAGATGCTGCTACACCTTCCCATTCATATTGTTGGGGCTTATCATAAAAAAGCATCATTATACTAATTAACAATGAAGCCGTAAAAAAGTTAAGAAAGAGTTTTTCCTCTTCCTTCCGATGATCCCTGATGTTGAACAGCCAAAATAAGGCCCAGATAACTGAGCTCCCCAAGGCTAAACTCACACCAAGTGGATCTGCAAACTCAAAATTAAGAATTTTCCCCTGAGAAGAGATAAAAAATACACCCATAAAACTAACTACCAGGGCAAAAATGCTTCTTAGGCTTAATCTTTGCCCAAGAATAGGAATGGAAAGCAAAACGAGCGTTATAGGCCAAATAAAATTCAACGGTTGTGCTATTTGGGCAGGAAGCCTATCATAAGCCTGGAATAAAATTACATAATATGCGAATGGATTAAGAAAACCCAGACCAAGGGAAAATAAGTATTGTCTGGCAGAAAATTTAAAGACATCGCTCAAGCGCCCCTGAAATAATAGTATAATTCCTAAAAGTAAAAAGGCTGTCCATGATGCAAAAAACAAAAACGGAATCGGCTCTAAATAGCGCAAAGCTATTTTGAATGCACTGGCAGAAGTACCCCAAAACAATATGGTTAAACTTGCAAACAGGTATGCCAGGGAACGTTTTGTACTACTATCATTCATTTATAATCTA
>CAYVSF010000480.1:0-2670 GCA_964453775.1 uncultured Bacteroidales bacterium | reverse complement strand
TAATAAACTCTTTTGTTCCGTCGAGCGGATCAACGCACCAGAATTCATCCCACTTTTTACGCACTTTAAATGGAATATTCTTCCCTTCTTCACTTAAGACAGGTATTGCTGTCTTTTCCAAATAGGTCATAATGCATTCATGTGCTTTTTTATCAGCAATGGTAAGGGGACTATCATCTTTTTTATATTCCACCTGAAAATCAGAATTCTCATAAATAGACATAATTTCCATTCCCGCATGCAAAGCGGCTCTTATACTGATTTTTAAATATTCTTTTTGTGTAGTTGAATCCATTTTTTAGGCTTATTAAACAATAATTAATTCATTTAAATAAAATACATTAATGAAAGTATAGCAACTGTAACCACCATGTAAATGAGGGTTAATGGCGTGCCAACCCGGAAAAAATCTTTAAAAGAATAACCTCCCGGACCGTAGACCATCAGGTTGGTTTGATACCCGATGGGGGTCATAAAGTTTGCAGCAGCAGCAAAAGAAACAACCAAGACAAAGGGAATGGGGTTGATATTCAAATTTGTGGCCATTGTAAGTGAAATAGGAAATACAATGGCAACTGATGCTTTGTTGGTTATATAGGCTGCAAGAACTGCAGTAATCAGGTAAATACCTGTTAATAAACCTATCTTTCCCAGGGGCATAAACATGGTAATGATAAGATCGGCAATAAGCTCTGCAGCACCTGACTTTATCATTGCCGTTCCCAGGGCCAGTGATAAAACAATTATTAATGCCAGGTTATAATCCACGGCCTTCACCAGATCCTTTGGATTCACAATCTTCTGGGCAATTACCGCCATAATTAATACCAGAAGACTCATGAATAAGGATACAATATTAAAAGCTGCTAACAAAATAGCCAAAACAGTTCCTCCCAGTAAGGTTACTATCTTGTATGTTTCCAATTTTTGAAAAGCCCGAACTTTTGATATAAAATAAAAATCCTGTGTGTGTACAGAACGACTCACAAAATCTGCCCCCGTAAAAAGCATCAGCACGTCACCTGCCTTTAGCTCTATTTCTCCAATCTTTCCGGAAATCTTCTCCCCATTCCTATGAACAGCAATTACTGCAGCATCATATTTTGCCCGGAACCTGATTTCTTTCACTGTTTTGTTGATCATCGTGGAATTGTGGCTGATAACAATCTCTACGACCTCTGTTTTTTTCTTCTTATAGAGCATACCCACCGAAGGCAGTGTTAGCCCAGAGTCGGATTTCACCATTTCGGCAATGGTTTCAGTATCGCCGGCAAAAATTAGGATATCATCCTGTTGTAAGATTACATCAGGGGCAACGGCTGATATCCGAAATGATTTTCGTATAATTTCCACAAGAAACAAACCCTTCAAATTTCTCAAACCGGCTTCTTCAATAGTTTTTCCAATTAATTTCGATTTTCTTCTTACCTGTGCTTCAACCAGATATTCTCTTGTATTTGCAGTGAAAGAGGACAAAAGATCCCTTCTATTGGGCAGTAATTTTTCACCAAAAAATAGCAGGTATAGGAATCCGATTAATACCATGGGAACCCCTACCCAGGCAAAATCAAAAATATTAAAAGTGCTCATATTGGAATTGATGGTTTGGTCCTCCACCATTCCGTTAACTATCAGGTTAGTAGATGTTCCTATCAGAGTTGCACAACCTCCCAGTATAGCAGCATAAGAGAGAGGCATCAAAAATTTAGAGGGTGAAATATTGTTTCGCTTACACCAGTTGTTAACATATGGCATCATAACAGCCACCAGCGGAGTATTATTAAGAAAGGCGGAAAACCCTGCAATAACAAGCATCATGCGACTGAGGAAACCTCTGTAACTCTTTGCCGGTTTAAATAAGCGATCGAAAAGAACTTCAATAACGGAAGTTTGTCTGATAATATCACCCAATAAAAGGAGTAAAATTATTATAGCAATGTTTTCGTTGGCAAATCCACTAAGGATCTCGGAGGGGGTAAGAATACCAAAAAAACCAAGTGTTACCACGGCAATGATAAATGTAAAAGTAGTCCCGATCAACTCCTTATAAAGTGATACCAGGATAAAAAGCAAGACAATAAATACAATTATCAGATCAAAAGATAACATAAAAACAGACTTAGGGTCCTTAAATAACGAAAGGCTCATCAAGCAATGCTGCTTAACAAAGCCCAGTAAATCATTGAATTGTAATTAACTTTTTTAAGAATCATGCTAACCACATAAAGAACAAAAATAAAAATTAAGCCGAATACTTCAAATTTTTAAACAGATATTGCCACAAATAGAAAGAAGCTGCCGAAATCAGGCAGCTTCCTATATATTTAATCCATTTTAATTATTGTCGTATCAACTTAAATGAGCCCAGCGGTTTACCCTGGACAGAAATGACTTTTAGAATATAGCTTGTAGAGGAATAAGGCTGCAAATCTACTCTAACCTCCTTAGTTTCGGGATTTAACTCCTGTTCCTGCAATAATTTTCCATCAAGACCATATAAACGCAAGATTAATCGTTCCTTTTCCGGAAAATCATAGGAGAAGGTAACATAATCGGGGGTCGGATTTGGATACACATTCATTTCATAATCCTCAGGCGTTAAATCATCAATTGCAGTTACAGCATATGCACCCTGATGAAATCCTTGTGATAAGGTATATTCGTCGGCAA
>CAYVSF010000479.1:0-2673 GCA_964453775.1 uncultured Bacteroidales bacterium | reverse complement strand
ATCAATAATGCGCATTTCAGCCAATCGGCCAACTATTATATCGACCTTAGTACCATCTTCTTCTACGCGTTCAACAGTACGCAATTCTTCAATTTCAACAATGCCGTCATATTTAGCAACAATGCTTGATTCAGCAGCAATATTCGAAGCCGTACCACCCACGTGGAATGTCCGAAGAGTAAGCTGTGTACCTGGCTCTCCAATGGATTGAGCAGCGATAACACCAACTGCTTCACCTCTTTGAACCATTTTACCGGTAGCAAGGTTACGTCCGTAGCACTTGGCACAAACGCCATTCTTGGTTTCACAGGTTAATACCGAACGAATTTCTACCTGCTCAATTGGCGATTCTTCAATAATCTGTCCAATTTCTTCAGTTATCTCTTCTCCGGCTCCAATAATCAATTCTCCGGTAAGCGGGTGATAAACATCATGTACTGTCGTTCTACCCAAAATTCTTTCGTAGAGTGTCTCTACAACTTCTTCGTTTTTCTTAATTGCAGTAGCAACCAAACCACGAAGTGTTCCACAATCCTCTTCCGTAATAATTACATCCTGTGAAACATCTACCAACCTTCTGGTTAGATAACCGGCATCTGCTGTTTTCAATGCCGTATCTGCAAGACCTTTACGAGCGCCGTGAGTAGAAATAAAATACTCCAGAACCGAAAGTCCCTCTTTAAAGTTTGAAAGAATTGGGTTTTCAATAATTTCAGAACCCGTTGTACCAGATTTTTGCGGTTTCGCCATCAGTCCTCTCATACCTGAAAGCTGACGAATCTGCTCTTTCGAACCACGAGCTCCTGAGTCAAGCATCATAAACACAGAGTTGAAACCCTGGTTGTCTGTTGACAACTGTTTCATCAATGTTTGCGTAAGCTTGGCGTTAATATGGGTCCAAATATCAATAATCTGATTGTAACGTTCGTTGTTCGTAATGAAACCCATATTGTAGTTATTCATTACTTCTTCCACCTGATCATATCCGTCATCAACCAGAATTTGTTTTTCTTTTGGAATAATTACGTCATCCAGGTTAAATGACAATCCTCCACGGAAGGCCATATAATAACCCATGGATTTAATATCATCAAGGAATTGTGCCGTCACATCCACGCCTGTGCGCTTCAGTACCTTACCAATAATATCTCTCAATGATTTTTTTGTAAGCAATTGATTAATAAAACCAACTTCCCTGGGGACAAACTGGTTAAATATTACCCTACCAACAGTTGTTTCAAGCAAATGATTCACCGGTTTACCATCGACAATATCGTCTACCTTCACCTTAATTTGGGCATGTAAATCAACTTTGCCTTCATTATGAGCAATATTTACCTCTTCGGGCGAATAGAAAGTTAAGCCTTCTCCTTTAACCCCTTTTCTGGGTTTGGTAATATAATATAAACCAAGCACCATATCCTGTGATGGAACCGTAACTGGTGCTCCGTTAGCAGGATTTAAAATATTATGCGAAGCAAGCATCAGTATCTGCGCTTCTAAAATCGCAGCATTGCTCAATGGTAGGTGCACTGCCATCTGGTCGCCGTCAAAGTCGGCATTAAATGCAGTACAAACCAATGGATGCAACTGAATTGCTTTACCTTCAATCATTTTTGGCTGAAATGCCTGAATACCCAATCTGTGCAATGTTGGTGCACGGTTAAGCATAACAGGATGTCCTTTCAGCACATTTTCAAGAATATCCCAAACAACAGGATCTTTTCTATCGACAATTTTTTTCGCCGATTTCACTGTCTTTACAATACCTCTTTCAATAAGCTTTCTAATGATAAAAGGTTTGTAAAGTTCCGCAGCCATATCTTTTGGCAAACCGCATTCATGCAATCCCAGTTCAGGTCCTACAACAATAACCGAACGTGCTGAGTAGTCTACACGTTTACCCAGCAAATTTTGACGGAACCGGCCTTGCTTTCCTTTAAGGCTATCACTAAGTGATTTCAGAGCGCGGTTAGAATCCGTCTTAACGGCGTTGGCTTTTCTTGAATTATCAAATAATGAATCCACAGCTTCCTGGAGCATACGTTTCTCATTTCTAAGAATTACTTCAGGAGCCTTGATTTCTATAAGTCTTTTCAGACGATTATTTCTTATAATTACCCTTCTATACAGATCATTTAAGTCTGATGTTGCAAAACGCCCTCCATCCAATGGGACCAATGGACGTAACTCGGGAGGAATAACAGGTACAACCTTTACAATCATCCATTCCGGACGATTGACATTTTTTGATGCCCTAAATGCCTCTACCACTTGCAAACGCTTCAGTGCCTCATTTTTTCGCTGCTGTGAAGTTTCTGTATTCGCTTTATGACGCAGATCATAGGACAATTCATCCAGATCAACTCGTTCAAGTAACTTATACAGTCCCTGTGCTCCCATATCAGCAATAAACTTATTTGGATCAGAATCATCCAGGTACTGATTTTCTTTTGGGAGTGTTTCTAATATTTCAAGGTACTCTTCTTCTGTAAGGAAATCCAGGTATTTAATTCCATCTTCGGCTTTAATACCGGGATTAATAACTACATAGCGCTCATAATAAATGATGCTGTCGAGTTTCTTGGTTGGCAAACCAAGAAGATAACCTATCTTATTGGGTAATGATCGGAAGTACCAGATATGAGCAACGAGAACAACCAGGGAAATATG
>CAYVSF010000478.1:0-2681 GCA_964453775.1 uncultured Bacteroidales bacterium | reverse complement strand
CCAGGAAGTAAACCTGTCCCCTTGCATACCAATTGTTTACACCAAAATCTGAACGTCCATTACAAAGCACGCCATCTCTTGACCAATTCATCACAGAAATATCATAACCGGCCAACAATCCTGCATCAATATAACAGACAACGGCATCCATTTCATTCACGCCAAAGTCCAATTTTAAGCCATGCGCAAAACCTGCACCATTGCCAATAGCTGTTTGATCGGGCCGTGAAGGAACGCTGTGTCCGTCTGCATAAAGCGCACTAATAATACGCTGCGGTGGATTAGGCATGCCCGGTATATCAGAGCCTACCATAAAATAGGATCCATTGGTAAATGAAATATCTTTAGTGAGCTCTACAGTTGTTGAGATTCTATTATCAGGTTCCCCCAGTTTTACATACCAATTGTCGATTCCCATATTCGGTTGAAACTCGAAATGGAATGCTGCAGGCATATCTCCTGTAATCACAGGATCATCGGCTGGTATGCGAATATCTTTATCTGCCGTACCAGAGAAAATACGCTGTTGGAAATCGTAACTCATGGTAATATTCCCTTTAAATTCGGGATTTGTACGATCGAGGAGTTCCTGCATAAAGTAGGAATCTCCATTAATATCCAGGCGGGTAAGACCACTGTGGTTGTTCCAGCCCACTTCAAAGCTTACATCTGAGTTCCAGGGACGTGGATCGCCTTGCAGTCCACCAACAACAGTTGCTTTCAGCCCCATAGAGCCCTCGTTGGGTTCATAATCGGACTGCACACTGCTGCCATTGTTCAACTCATCGGTGGTAGGCAAACTGGTGTTTTTCATATTGTAAGCTACACCTCCACCAAAACCATAGAGTCCCAATCCAAAGAAACCGATTCCTCCACTGGTCCAGCGCGCTGTTCCGTCCACATAGAAGTAGCGGTAATCATCCACAGCACCAAAAAGACCTTCAACATCCACATTTACAGTCTCCAAAAATTTCGAAGACAACATGCCCTGGAATCCTTTTCCATAGACCGGATCATTCTTAAAAAAGTTAATCCGTCCATGGATTTCCATGATCCCCATATTTGCATCAACACCTACTTCCTCTACCGAAACACCTGCATTTTTCCACTCCAAATCTGTCAGATCGTAGTTGGCTTCAATATTCAGGCGTGTATTTCCTGCCAGCGAGTTAGGCGATGAAGCGCCAGTAAAGTTCAGTCCCATATCCATATAAAAACTGGTCGTGGTTGAACTCAATTCATTCAGTCCTATGTCAAAGCTGGCTCCTGTGGAAGATTCATCTCCCATATTTAAGCCAAATCCAAGTAAGGAAGGTGAAGTGGAGGCATCCAATGCCATGGCACCGTCTAAGCGGAGGTAGCTGGGGTTGTTGCTCACGATAAGTCGCTCAAACTCCAATCCACGGATGACTACCTTGTCAAAGTCGCCCACTTCGCTGTCCAGGCTCAGCTTACCATTAAGGCTAGCTTCGATAGTGACATCACTCTTGTTTCGTATGGCAAGATCAAGCGCCGAAGATTCATACAGATCCATTTCGGCATACCACATAGGCACATTGATGACACCGCCCGTAGTAATGTTGAAATCATAATCCAATTCATTAGAAAAGTAACTCATGGAAGTTCGGTAATCGAATGCCGAATCTGAAACGGGCATCAGCAATTCACCACGAAGGGCTGCTGAATCCAAATGACTGGCAACCAATTCCAGCGCCAGGTAATCCATGGAAAACTCCCAGTCGCCTATGGTGCCTTCGTTACGGCTTACCACATCATGGGCTTCCAAAAAGGTGGATACACCATGTTGGTCAATCAATATATTGTTTCCAATTACCTCAATTCTGCTGTCTCCATCTCGCTCTACAAAACGGGGCATCATCATGTTAAAAGTCTTTATGTAGAGTCCTTTCCATGTGGCATTCCTGTCGGTAGAAGCATACTGATCAGGAAATACCAGTGCCGGATCGTTTTTTAGGTCACTGTGGTCAATAACTGCTTCCTGAATATAAAAACTGTAATCCTGCATTTCCGGGAATTGATACCGTTGATTGTTATCAAACAAATTGCCCCGAATCAACCAGTCCGACCAATCGATAAAGTTGGTAGCAAAACTCAGACTTACCGTATCGGTTTCATTCTGACTTCCATCTGCATTCTCATAACGAATGATTTCTGGGGACAATTTGATCTCCCCTTCGGCATAAACTCTTCGAAAACCTTCGCAACCAAAAGAGGCATAAGTACCGTTGGCACCCTCATAGGCATTCAGTTGCATGCGCACATCATCGGAGATATTCACCTGTACGTCTTCCATCAGGTAGAGTGTAGCAGAGTCTGTAGCAGCAATACCGCCCGGATTAATGCAAACATTTTTTGCGCCCAGTTTCAGGTATTTATTCCGGTCTTCCGGCGCTTTGATAATTGCTACTGTATTGAACAATGCCTCGCCGGGTTTTACGATCAACCCTACCACAGCTAGCTGGTAATTGTCTCCGGGAGAGCCAATACCCACAGGCAGTTCTACCTCTGTATCATTTTGAAGATTGCTCAGCATGTTATCCGGGTTGGTGATATAGTTGTAAAGCGATTCCATATCTCCATCCGGCAGGTTGATGCGATCGCCCATATCAGAAGTCATACTCTGGTTGGAGAAGGCAGCATTAGCAGCATCTGCCACCACT
>CAYVSF010000477.1:0-2694 GCA_964453775.1 uncultured Bacteroidales bacterium | reverse complement strand
CTGTAGATGGAAAGAATACTGTTTCTGATTATAATGAGATTGAGCACGAGAACGAAAACTCCGTTTTTTCTACTGTTTTGTACACCGAGTACAACGATAGTAAAATAAATATAATCGACACTCCAGGTGCAGATGACTTTATCGGTAGTGTTATCAGTTCATTTTCTGTAATTGATACCAGTATTATGCTCTTAAATGCTCAGCAAGGTGTTGAAGTTGGAACTGAAATCCTAAACAGGCATGCAGAAAAGCATAATAAGCCACTTGTTTTCGCTATAAATCAACTCGATCATGAGAAGGCTAATTTTGAAAGCGCCATTGAGTCTGCAAAACAGCATTTTGGTGGAAAAATTGTACCCGTTCAGTTTCCTGTTAACCAGGGTCCTGATTTTGACAGCATTGTAGATGTGCTTACCATGAAAATGTACAAATTCGATGTTGAAACCGGAAAGCACGAAGTTTTAGATATCCCTGCAGATTTGCAGGATAAAGCCAATGAAATGCACAATAATCTTGTGGAATCGGCTGCAGAAAACGATGAAAGTTTGATGGAGCTCTTCTTTGAAAAAGAGAGCCTTGACGAAGATGAAATGCGCAAGGGTATTACTGCCGGTTTACTTAGCAGGGGAATGTTTCCTGTATTTTGTGTTTCAGCAGAAAAAAATGTAGGTGTAACCAGAATGCTCGAGTTCATCTCTAATGTAGCTCCCAGTCCGGATGAGATGCCTGCACCAAAAGATGAAGATGGTAATGAAGTAGCTTGTAAGACTGAAGGGCAATTATCTATGTTCGTTTTCAAAACCGGAATCGAAACACACATTGGTGAAATTAACTATTTCAAACTTACATCCGGAGTTTTGAAAGAAGGTATGGATATTATGAATAATAATACGGATACCAAGGAGCGTATTTCTCAAATTTATGCGGTTGCCGGAAAAAACAGGACTAAAATTAACCAAATGGTTGCAGGTGATATCGGAGCCACCGTAAAACTTAAGAACACAAAGACAAATCATACCCTTACGGATGGTAAAGATGGTTTTAAATTTCCAGCCATCACCTTCCCGGAGCCTAAGTATAGAGTTGCAATCAAAGCAGTAACTGAATCAGATGAGGAAAAACTGGGAGAAGTTCTTTCAAGAACTCACGAAATTGATCCTACTATTACCATCGAGTATTCAAAAGAGCTGAAGCAAATTATCATATATGGCCAGGGAGAACACCATTTAAATAATATGATTAAATGGCACCTTGATAATATTTATAAAATAGAAGTAAACTTTCTTGCCCCCAAAATACCATATAGAGAAACGATTACAAAAGTTGCCGAATCAAGCTACCGCCACAAAAAGCAATCTGGTGGTGCTGGACAATTTGGTGAAGTTTATATGATCATCGAACCTTACAAAGAAGGAATGCCTGATCCAACAAAATATAAGGCAGGCGGAAAAGACATTAACGTATCAGTAAGAAATAAAGAAGAATACGATCTGGATTGGGGTGGAAAACTGATCTATTATAATTGTATTGTTGGTGGTGCAATTGATGCCAGATTTATGCCTGCCATCCTGAAAGGTATTATGGAAAAGATGGAAGAAGGACCCCTTACCGGTTCTTATGCAAGGGATATTCGTGTAGCAGTTTATGATGGTAAGATGCACCCGGTTGATTCCAATGAAATCTCCTTTAAGCTGGCGGGTAGAAATGCTTTCCGTGCTGCCTTTAAAAATGCAGGACCAAAAATCATGGAACCTATTTATGATGTGGAAGTTATTGTACCTTCTGACAGAATGGGTGACGTAATGAGCGACTTACAAGGTCGTCGCGCCATGATTGAAGGAATGAACAGTGAAAAAGGTTTTGAAAAAATCAACGCAAAAGTGCCTTTAGCTGAGATGAACAAGTATTCCACTTCATTGAGTTCAATTACTGGTGGTAGAGCGACTTATACCATGAAATTCTCGAAATACGATCAAGTTCCAATGGAGATCCAGGAGAAACTTATCAAAGAATTCGAGGAACAGGAAGAAGAAGATTAGATCACAATTTGATTACTCAATAAAAAAAGCTGCCTGATTTTTCAGACAGCTTTTTTTATTGGCATTGTGTCTCGTCCTGAAATAGCCTTACACAAAAAGTACGCCTGTTAAAAAAGCAGAAGAAAGAATTGGATCAACAAGTTGAGAAATCCAATAAAAAGGCTATATTTTTTAATATAATGATCGATATAGCAGAAAAAGAGTTTAAGATACCGATCAGAAAAAAATCCTTAGCCGAGCAATCGAAACTTACCAAAAAGAACACAAAAGACCTCATTACTAATGCTATGTGCTAACTCCAGATCAGATGCACAAACAACATAAAATTCAAATGAGAACATATAAAAAAGTGAGAATGAAATTAATCCCATTCTCACTTAGTATTGTATTTTTAATCCATTAAAACCTGTAAGGCTTATTTAGAACTGGACAATTTTCTTAATTGAAATCTACCTAAAGAGATAAACAAATCCCTTCTCCCGGTATTTAACATCATCCCAGCCGCGGGCTTCTATAACATAATAATATACTCCGGCGGCTGCTTCATCCCTGCCCCTTACCTTTCCGTCCCAACCTTCCCAGTTGTTGATGTCTCCTTCAAAGTCGTGGACTCTTCTCCCTGAACGACTGTAAATCGAAATCTTTATTTCACGGA
>CAYVSF010000476.1:0-2711 GCA_964453775.1 uncultured Bacteroidales bacterium | reverse complement strand
ATACTACCCAGATCTACACTGATGAAAACTTCATCCTTACGCAGCGAATTCCTATGTAGTGCCCTTGCAACAAGCTCCTTCCCTGTTCCGTTTTCTCCAAGGATAAGTACATTGGCATCGGTTCCCGCGACCTTTTTGATGGTCTTGAAAACTTCTTGCATTTCCGGTGACTGGCCGATGAATTCATGAAAAGGCTGATCCTGAATGGCGCTAATTTCTTTCTGTTTGGTGCGCAAAGTGGCTGCTTCATCTTTGGAACGTCGAAGTTTGATAGAGGTGGATATGGTGGCCAACAACTTTTCATTTTGCCAGGGCTTTAAAACAAAATCGGTGGCACCTGCTTTAATGGCTTTTACCGCTTTTTCAGCATCACCATAGGCTGTGATAAAAACAACCACTGCATTCGGGTCAATTTCCAGCACTTTTTCCAGCCAATTGAATCCTTCCTGTCCGCTGATGGCATCTTTGGTAAAGTTCATGTCAAGGAGAATTACATCATAATTCTCATTGTTCATGAAATCAGGAATCTTTTCGGGCTGCGTACTGGTATGTATTATTTCTACATGGTTTTTTAATAATAGCTTTAATGCGAAGAGAATATCTTCATTATCATCAATGGCGAGTATTTTTCCAACTTTATCCATGGTGTAAAATTCATTTGGGTTGTTTAAAACTAGTGAAGTAAATATACAATATTTTTTTTTGATGTACGAATCCGTACTATTCTTGTTTCGGAATCGAACAAAATCCAGGAAGTATAAGAAGCTGTTTTCTCTGTAATTAGTTTTTAATCAGTTGTTTATTTTCTTTGGCATGATAAATGGTTAATAAAGGGCAAAACGATTAAATTGAGCGAAATGGATAGAAAAATTGAAAATAAAAGAAAGATATCAAAGAAAACGATTTGGATAGCCGTTGGATCCGTTTTTGTCCTGCTTGTTGGCTATAATATCTTTTTCGGAGACAAAAGTTCTAAATTAAATGTAGAACGTGATAAAATTACAATAGAAACTGTATCGAATGACCTCTTTAAGGATTACATTGCTGTAACCGGTCGGGTAGAACCCATTCGTACCATTTACCTGGATGCCATTGAAGGCGGAAGAGTGGAAGAGATTCTTATAGAGGAAGGGAATATGGTGAAAGAAGGAGATGCCATACTGAGGTTAAGCAATTCCAATTTGTTTTTTGAGATTTCCAATAATGAGGCCCAGGTGCAAAGAGCCATTAATGACCTTCGTACAGCTAAATTAAATATGGAAACACAAAAATTAAATCGTCAGCAGCAATTGATAGAGACCAAACGGATGTTGGATATGCAGAAGCGGCAATACAATTATAATATTGAGCTTTTTGAGTCCGATCACATTTCCAAAGAGGATTTTGAACAATCTAAGGAATCCTATATGGCTTCAAAACAGAAATATGATCTGCTATTGAAAGCGATTAAACAGGATTCTATTTATCAGGCTGTGCAGCTGAAAAATATGGCAGCCTCTGTTGAGCGTCTGGAGCAAAACCTGGCTTTTGTGCAAAGCAGGTTGAATAACTTAATTGTGAAGGCTCCTGTTGACGGAGAACTGGCTAGTTTAAACCCGGAAATTGGTGAAGTGATCAACTATGGAACCCGCATAGGTACTATCAATATTTTAGATGATTATAAATTAAATGTGGATATCGATGAGCATTATATTGCCCGAGTAGTGAAGGAATTACCCGGTAGTTTTGACTTTGCAGGATCAAAATATCATCTTAAACTCACAAAGATATACCCTGAAGTAAATAACGGCAGATTTGCTGTAGATATGGAATTTACGGGCGAAAAGCCTGAACAAATAAGAATTGGACAGACCTTCCGTATCCGTCTTGAACTGGGAGAATCTAAGCGTGCAGTACTTATACCTCGCGGAGGATTCTATCAGAGCACCGGAGGACAGTGGGTATATGTAGTGGATGAATCTGGGGAATTTGCCTATAAGCGCAATATTCAAATAGGACGTCAAAATCCAAGGTACTACGAAGTGCTTTCAGGATTGGAGCCTGGTGAAAAAGTAATCGTGTCCAGTTATGATAATTTCAATGAAGTAGATAAGCTCATGCTTAAAAAATAAGTAGCATTTAAAACAATAAGTAAAAAACTATAAAACTTAAAGTTATGATTAAAACAGTAGACCTGGTAAAAGTATTCAGAACAGACGAAGTAGAAACTACTGCCCTGAATAAAGTAAACCTTGAAATTGAAACCGGCGAATTTGTAGCCATCATGGGTCCTTCGGGATGTGGAAAATCAACTCTTTTGAATATACTCGGATTATTGGATAATCCATCATCAGGAGAATTAAATTTCATGGACCATGAAGTATCTAATTTCTCTGAGCGTCAGCGAACAAATTTAAGAAAATCGAACATTGGATTCGTATTCCAAAGTTTTAACCTGATTGATGAATTAACAGTTTTTGAAAACGTAGAACTTCCATTGCTTTATATGAAAGTTCCTTCAAGTGAGCGCAAAAGAATGGTCGAGGAAGTTTTGGATCGCATGAAGATGTCGCATCGTAAGAAGCACTTCCCTCAACAACTTTCAGGTGGCCAGCAGCAACGCGTAGCAATTGCCCGTGCAGTTGTAACCAATCCTAAGCTGATACTTGCCGATGAGCCAACAGGTAATCTTGACTCGGCCAATGGTGAAGAGGTTATGAATTTACTTACGC
>CAYVSF010000475.1:0-2711 GCA_964453775.1 uncultured Bacteroidales bacterium | reverse complement strand
TCGGAACTGTTGTAAAAATCCCATCGATTCATGGTAAAATAAAACTTAGCAGCAACAGGAATTCGCCATGGCACATCAATACGGGCGCCTATTTTAACCGAACTGTATAATCTTCCAAAATATATATTGCCATAATATTGTTGCCCAAATCGACCCATTTTTACATAGCGAATACTACCAAATCCCTGATTAATACTACTAGAAGAAATATTTGCTCCAAGTGTTCCTATAAACTGGCTTTCTTCGTTTATTTGTAAATTCAGATCATATAAATTCGTTTCAGGATTGTATTTTGCAGATGGATAGATGGAGGATATTGTACCATCTGCTAATAACTTAAAGTATTCGCGTTTAAAATCGGCCAAACTAAAACTGGTGTCCTTTCGATAAATAAGTTTACGCAAATGCTTTCGTTTATTAGAAGAGATTCCTTCTATATGTATTGCACGAAAAACCACTGGCTCAAGATCGTTTTTATAGGTTTCCCTTCTATGATTAAGCGCTACACGATTCTCTCTTAGATCAAGCTGCCTTTTAATTTCAGGGATTGCTTCCTGGGCCGATCGATACCCTGCTTCAATAATATAGGTCGCTTTATCAAAATCCAAAAGCTGTACATTAGTAAAAGAGGTTTCAATAAGAACACCCTTATCGTCTAAATCATATTCTGATTTTGCCAATAACATATTCTCCAGTTGTATAATAATGTTGTCAGGATCAGGCTTGGGACTGTTATCTGCTGTTTTGCTTCCTATAATAAAATCAGGATTGAAATCATCTTCCATGGGTTTCCATGGAAAATTATCTTTCATACCCCCGTCGAAATAAAGTACACTATCTATGGTTATGGGCTTGAAGTAAAAGGGAAAAGTCATGGAAGCACGAATAGCCGATCCTAAATCTCCCCGACGGAATACTTTTGCCTCGTTTTTATAAATATCAGTGGCTACACAGCGAAAGGGTACAAATAAGCTATCGAAATTGTAATTTGCTTCCGCTGCGGCTGCTGCATAAATTTGCATAGCAGCGAAATCAAGCTGATGCGTAGGTACCACATTTCCGGATAATTGTGTAATGGTGGTAGAGTCTTTCATTTTAAACCGGATATTCACCATGGAGGCGTCATCTTCCCGTTTTTTAAAATTGTAAATGTATTTTTCTTCGATCTTACCATTCGACCATCTTAAAAAATCCTCACTCGTAACAAAATCAATCATTTCATCGGGTGTATATCCTGAAGCATACAGTCCTCCAACAATGGCACCCATACTTGTACCGGTAATATAATCAATAGGGATATTTTCTTCCTCCAGAGCTTTAATCACACCAATATGGGCAAGTCCCTTAGCTCCACCTCCACTTAAAACGAGGCCAACTCGTTGGGCATGAAGATGCAAACAAAGAAGAAAAACGAATAGTAAGCAGACAATTTTTTTCATAGTACTAAGCAACAATGCTCAAAAATACAAATAACTTAGTATTTACACTTGTTCTATAAAATGATTTTATCAAATGATATAATAACGATAAGACGAACTGCATATTTTCTAATAAAAATGCCCAATCAAAAAATAATTAATATTTTTGTAGGAAATAAAAGCCATACCCATGAAAAACTATCGCTACGTATTTATCGTTTTAGGCATCTTTCTGCTTTTCGGATGCCAGGATAAAAAAGATCAGAACGCTTACATAATTGCTACCGACTATGGTGATATTACGATTTCATTATACGATGCCACACCTATTCACAGAGATAACTTTAAAAAGCTTGTGAAAGAAGATTTTTATGACGATCTCCTTTTCCATCGTGTTATTGATAGTTTCATGATTCAGGGTGGTGATCCCGAATCGGTTAATGCAGCACCGGGAAAAGTTTTAGGTGAAGCAGATGCCGGCTATACCCTTCCGGCTGAATTTGTAGATACGCTTTTTCATAAAAAGGGAGTTATCGCAGCTGCTCGCGAAGGCGATGCGGCAAATCCCGAAAAGCGTTCTTCCAGTTCACAATTCTATATTGTGCAGGGAAAAGTTTTCACCGAAGAAGAGCTGGATGCCCTGGAGCAAAAAAGAAATCAACAAAAACGAAAAAAAATAGTAAACGATTTCCTAAAAAGCAAACAGGAGGCCTTAATGAACCAGGGTAAAGACATCAATTTTGAAATCCTGGTGCCTATGGCAGAAGAATATGCCGACAGTTTACTGCAGGCCGGAAAGGCATTTCACTATTCAAAAAAGCAGCGGGAAATATATACTACAATAGGTGGTACGCCCCATCTGGATGGCAATTACACCGTGTTTGGGGAAGTGGTTGATGGTTTAGAGGTAGTGGATAAAATTGCAGCCCAGAAAACGGATGAACACGATCGTCCTGTGGAAGATATTCAAATGAAGATTACAAAAAAATAAACCCTTATGCTGGATAGAATTAATGAACTAAAAGCGAAGATAAGCGCATTTAAGGCAGCTAATGAAGAAGAGCTGGAAAATTTCAGGCTGGAATTCCTGGCAAAAAAAGGAGCAATAAATGCTCTTTTTGAAGATTTCAAAAGTGTTCCACGTGAAACTAAACGGGAGATTGGTCAGGCATTGAACAATCTAAAACAGGAAGCCCAGGCGAAATATCAACAGGTAAAAACAGAGATACAAATGAGCGATGAGGGGAAAAGCGATATGGATTTATCCCTACCCGGAAAATCCATTGCTTTAGG
>CAYVSF010000474.1:0-2719 GCA_964453775.1 uncultured Bacteroidales bacterium | reverse complement strand
ATAGTATCAATTTAACAAATTACATATGATGTAAAACGGTTTAGAGTTGAAAAACCCCATGGTTACAGCTTTGCACCGGGGCAAGCAACCGCGGTTAGTATCGTAAAAGAAAACTGGAAAGAAGAGAAGCGCCCATTTACCTTTACTTCATTGAATGAAGATGATTACCTGGAATTTACGATCAAAATATACAAAGATCATGAAGGGGTAACGGCCGAACTGGATAAACTCGTCGTGGGTGATCAACTCAAAATTGGGCCTGCATGGGGTGCGATTTCATACCAGGGTGAAGGCTACTTTCTGGCTGGTGGAGCTGGAATTACTCCTTTTATAGCCATCTTTAGGGATCTTGCAAAAAAGAATAAATTGAAAGGGAATAAACTGATTTTTGGAAACAAAGAAGAGAAAGATATTATCCTTAAGGACGAATTGGAAGAATACCTGGGAGATAACTGCATTCATGTTTTATCGGACGAAAAAACAGACAGCTACTATCATGGGTTTATTGATGAAAAGCTGCTAAAGAAAGAGGTGGATGATTTTTCGAAAGAGTTCTACATCTGCGGCCCCGAACCCATGATGGACAAGCTGCAGGAAACCTTAAAAAAACTTGGAACAGATACCTCAAAAGTAGTCTTTTAATATGTCAACTAAACAAAACGAAACTCTATTTCTGGCTTTTCAAGAGCTTTCCGAATATGAAGACATTAAACACCTATCCACAACGCGCATCGGTGGATACAGCGAAGGGAAATATGCCGGATTTAATATTGGGCTGAATGTAAACGATCAACCAGCCCATGTTGCAAAAAACAGGGAGATTCTTGCACAGGCGCTGGATGTGGATCAAAACAGGCTCATCTTTCCAGGACAAACTCATTCGGACAATGTGGGCCTGGTAAAAAAAGACGTAGATAATTTTCCGGAAACGGATGCTTTGATTACCAATGAAAAAGGATTTGTACTTTGTGTTCAAACAGCCGATTGTGTCCCGGTGCTGCTCTATGACCCAATTAACAAAGTAATTGCTGCGATTCATTCGGGTTGGAAAGGAACAGCACAGAAAATTGTTTCAAAAACAATAGAAACCCTGGTGTCCAATTACAATACCAATCCGCAAAACCTTATCGCAGGCATAGGCCCGTCCATAGGCCCCGACAAATATGAAGTGGGCAGCGAGGTGGTAGAAAAGATGTCTGCTGCCGGACTAAACAACCCCGACATAATTCTGCCGCATACTTCGAAAGACAAAGCATACCTCAACTTGTGGGCAGCCAACAAAAAATTGCTGTTAGATGCAGGACTGAAAGAGGTAAATATTGAAGTTTCTGGCCTATGTACCTATACGGATGAAAACTATTTTTATTCAGCCAGAAGAGATGGGATTGAGACCGGAAGAATGGCCACCTGCATTATGCTTAAATAAGCAACTTCTAGTTGCTGCTTTTTACTTCTGTAAATCCAATGGCACGATCAAAACCATCCCGTTGATCATGGTAATAGAGGATGGCGGTATAGTTGTTTTCTGTGGCTGAAAAGTTGCCGGAAAGAAATTGAAAATCATAGCCTCCTTCTACCCTTTTCAACACATACTGGTAATTATAGTAGCCCTGTTTAAGCAATAAGCTAATTTGGTAAGCTTTATCCGTATAATTGTAGCGCAATAAACTCTCAGGATTCATTTTACAGTGATTAAAAGCCCCCACAATAAAAAGGCTGTCCCCTTTTACAGGAGCATTCATGGGCACAGTAAAATAAACACGCACATAATCGGCCTCCAGGGCATCATTTTCTGCTATTTCCGTATCCACCTGGTAATTGCCATTCAAATCTTCCTGATAGATATAATCTTTGTAAGTCCTGTCACGGTCGGGTGTTAGTTGAAATTGATAGGTTTGATCTATAAAACTTAATTGTTGTGTGCGAACACCCGGATATTGCACCGATTTGGTATTGAACGCCCTGAATTCATTGCCAGCTTTAAACACCATCTTATTGCTATTGCTGTAAACCAGCTTATTCCCGACATATTGGTCGGGCTGTTCCACCACCACTTGCTGCTGCCAGTTCTGATTCTTCAACAACACTACGCGAATGCGCGAAGGATCCAACCAGTTGGCATCCAGCCTGGTTTCCAATTCCAGCCGGTGTTGGTTCCCCATCAGCGCAATTCCGCCCTGTTTATCCACCTTCAAATGATTCGACGTTAGCTTTTCAACCACCACAAAGCGCTTGGTAAAAACAAGCTGTTCCTGGTCATAATTTTCAAATACTTTTAAGAGATAATTCCCCGGATAGTAAAAACGTACATTCGTATTGGGAAATTCAAGCTGATAGTGTATGTATGGTGTGGTTGTATTAAAAGAATAATCATATTCATCGATGGGATTTTCGGGAAATCCATCCAGGTAATCGCTGGGATAAAGATCGCTCTCCTGCCAGTTGGCATCGCAATGGACAAAGGTATAGGAATAGGTGGCCACATCTTCTGAAAAATCATCGAAGGACAGTTGAAGGGTTCCTCCCCTGTCCAGGTATAATAAGGGAAAGCCTTGTTCCTGTCCATTGGGGTGCAACTGCACTGTTTTTATCGTTTTCTTATAAAGCCTGGTTTCAGCTTTTTGTGCATAACCCGCAACAGAGCATGCCATTCCTAAAATCAGAAATAATTGACCTATACTATTTTTCTTCATGCAACGAAAATATAAAATCCTGCCTT
>CAYVSF010000473.1:0-2726 GCA_964453775.1 uncultured Bacteroidales bacterium | reverse complement strand
GGAAGCAGCCTTCAAAATCCATAAAGGATACTCAAAATGGCGAGATGAACTTAATAAAATCAGTCTTAAGAACTAGTAGTTTTTTATGTAAACTCGATATGTAAAGGTGGTGCTAAAGATGAAAAAGATAGAAATTAAAATCAATTTTATTTAATTATAGTCAATGCAATATTTCCAAAAACGTACATTATTTGTAGCCTTCTTGATTTGTCTTTCTTGCAAAAATGACAACCATCAAAAATCCGCAATAAGTGCGGTAAGTATAGTAAATAATTATATAGAGGAAATTGGTGGTTACGAAAAACTAAATAGTATAAATACACTTATTAAAAAAGGGCATTATATAGAGCCAGCCTACAACATCGTTATCCCTGCTCAACAATTAAAAATGCGACCAAACTTTAGGAAAATTGGAGATTTGGAAACCGTAGGTTTTGAGGAAGGCTTTAATGGTAGTGCTTGGGAATTTCATAAAGAGAAAGGGCTGATTGTAAGTGAAGGAGAGGCTGAAGAAGCTATAATTGTAGCAAGTGATTTTGACTTTCCTTTTATTGATGCGGAGGATAAGGGTTATTCATTAAAACTGAATGGGTATAAAAAAGCCCTTTAAGGTTCCTCCTTTATTCATAATATGATTATCGGTAATTTTATGAAATGTCATAAACACGGGTGCAAAAATCAGGTTCATGGCTGCACTAATGGAAAATGCAGTGAGCAATTTTAAGCCACTAATTCCTTCATTCATTGAAGCAGCTGCTCCTTTTAGCCCCAGGTACTCAAGCACAGCAGGGGTTCCTGTGGCAAAAATAATAAAGGCTACCTTTATAGTAATTCCAATAAACCCCCAAACAACAGCCCTGGGCACTAACCCAAACCCTTTCTGATTATACACTCCTTTTCTGATTCTTAAACCAATTGCTTCTCCTAAGGTTGCAAGTACTGCAAACTTCACAAAGGAAGTTATGAGGCCATGCGCCTTGTTAAAATCATCATACCACTGAAAAATGGTATCAGAAAGCACAAAAGGTGCAAAAAGTGCTGCCAAAAACAGCAGCATATAGATGTCTTTTATCTTCATTCTTTAGTTTCTTTATTATCTCTGCCAAACCATTCTGTGGGATTGTATTTGTCCCAACCTTGCTTAAAACCCTTCTTAACAGATGGGATACGGATTAACAAACCCAAAAGCAGCAAAATGGCCAGGCCAAGCATTATTTTTTCCGTAAGGGATAAATCCTTAAACTTTCGCATACTTACTTTTCAATACGAATTCGTGCATCAACGGCTACTACCTGCTTTTCATTCCCCAATAAGGGATTCAGATCCATTTCTGCGATCTCGGGTGCAGCTTTCACGAGTGCAGACAATCGCACAACTGCATCGGCGAACTTATCTTCATCAACGCCTTCCTGTCCTCTGGCGCCCTGGATAATCCCATATCCTTTCAGATCTTGAATCATATGCAGGGCTTCATCTATTGTCAATGGAGCCAGTCCAGCGTTTACATCTTTCAGTACCTCAATAAAAATACCTCCCAGTCCGCAAAGTACCATATGCCCAAATTTAGGTTCTGCCTTGGCTCCGGCAAACAATTCTGTACCTGACAGCATAGGCTGAAGCAGAATTCCTGTAGTGTCCTCTATCTGCATCATGCGTTCAAATTCTTTTCGAACCGTAACCTCATCTGCAACATTCAATACAACACCTCCCACATCGGATTTGTGCACAGGACCTACCACTTTCATCACCACGGGATATCCCAATTCTTCTGCAGCTTTCACAGCTTCATCCACCTTGTCCACAACAGCTTCACCGGCACGCTTAATGCCTGCAGCATCCAAAAGTTCCTGCACTTTTTCGGGTGCCAGGTACCCATTTTCAGCAGCATCAACAATGCTTCTTATTTTTGCCATATCGATAGCCGGCAGCTCAATATCAGAAGGGGCAGGCTTATCGGTATGAAATACTTTTGCTAAAGCATTTCCAAAGACCACCTCATCAGGAAAATTCACACGCCCTTTTGCAATAAAGGCCTCAATTTCTTCTTTTACATTGATAATAGAAGGCAATACCGGGTAAATCGGTTTTTTACACTTCTTCATTTTCTCATCCAGCAGATCGTACACATCGTGCACGGGGAATAAACCCGGGCTACCGAAAATCACGGCCATGGCATCCACATTATCGAAATCATTTTCACAAGCATCAATAATATGTCCGAGCTGTTCTGCGGTACCGGTTGCCAAAAAGTCAATCGGGTTGGAAACCGACGATCCCGGGAACAACTTTTCCAGCAGGGCATCTGCTTTCGGACCTTCAATATGTGGGATTTCCAGACCATTATTGGACAGGGAATCGGTAAGCATTACTGCAGGACCGCCGGCATGTGTAATGATGGCTATATTTTTCCCTTCCAGTTCCGGATGCATAAAAATACCGGCTATAGTTGTTAACTCTTCACGGCCATGGCAACGTACAACACCTGCTTTTCTAAACAGGGCGTCAACAGCCACATCCGAGCTTGCAAGGGCACCAGTGTGCGATGAAGCAGCGCGGCTTCCGGCTTCTGAACCGCCCGACTTTACTGCTGCAATCTTACATCCTTTCCGAATGAGTGATGAAGCATGTTTGAGCAACAAACCAGGTTTTTCAATGCTTTCAATATAGAGTAATTTGATTTTCGAATCTTTCTCCGGATCAAAATTCTCATCCATGTGCTTGAGGAT
>CAYVSF010000472.1:0-2758 GCA_964453775.1 uncultured Bacteroidales bacterium | reverse complement strand
CGGAATTTGTGGAATTTGAATCCTCTTACAACTTCAAGGGGATTGGTATTGGCGCGCCCAACGGGAATTATTATACCGGATCAATTGAATTTGCTCCCAATTTAAAGTGGGAGGGCGTGGTGCCTCTTGCCAGCATGTTCCGGGAACACTTTGATGTGCCTGTGGCCCTTACCAATGATGCCAATGCTGCAGCCCTGGGCGAAAAGCAATTTGGTCATGCAAAAGATATGGATGACTTCCTGGTGGTAACACTGGGAACAGGTGTGGGAAGCGGCTTTGTGGCAAACGGAAAGTTGATTTTAGGACATGATGGCTTTGCCGGTGAACTGGGACATGCCATTGTGTTTATGGATGGCCGGCAATGTGCCTGCGGGCGCAAAGGCTGCCTGGAACGCTACGCTTCTGCCGGAGGAATTGTGGAAACCATGAAGGAATACATCGCACAAAATTCGGGTAAAAGCATCCTGGAAGAGCGAGCAGATTTCAAGGCCAAAGACATTTACGATGCTGCTATAAAAGGCGACCAACTGGCATTAAAAGCCTTTGACTATACCGGAAAAATTCTGGGTTTTATGCTATCGCAAGCTGTTGCTGTTACCAGTCCGGAAGCTATCTTTCTGTTCGGAGGGTTGGCGGCTTCCGGAAAGCTAATTTTTGAGCCTACCAAAAAATATATGGAGCACTACCTGCTGAATGTTTTTAGGAACAAAGTGAAGTTGTTGCCATCCGGGCTGCCCGAGAGTGATGTTGCCGTGCTGGGCGCTGCTGCACTGGGATGGTAGAAGGGCGAATAGCATTGAAAGTATGCAACTCGAACGAAGGAAAACTGGATTTGAAGCAATTACCTTCAAAACGGGTTGTTTGTTTAAATTTTTTCTGATTTGAGAGGCTACAAGGCTCACATCTTCTATTTTAAATCCGAACCAACAAAATAACGGTATCCATTAAACGCTTTCCGCTTTTCAGGGTCTAAAATCTAAATCAAATCGAAAACAAATGAAGCGAATTACTTCCCTTTTTCTTGTGATTACAGCCATTCTGTTTACTGGACAGCTAGCTGCACAGGAAAATCAAGCTATAGAAAAAGGTTTAGAAGCCATTACCATGGAGAGCCTAAAAGCACCGGTGAAATTTATGTCAACAGATTTTATGGAAGGGCGTGCTGCTGGAGAGCGTGGAGCTTATATGGCAGCAGATTACATTGCCAGTGTTTTTGAGATGTATGGAGCAGCGCCAGCCGGCGATATGGAATGGACACAGGTAAGTCGCGAGGAACGATGGAACGGGAAACGATCCGAAGAGTACCAGACCTATTTTCAGAATTTTAATTTGGTAGCCCGGAATAGGGAAGAAATGGAGGCCGAACTTTTGATCAGGATGAAGACGAAGGAGTCCCTGCAGGAAATAAAGCTGCAAAATAAAGTTGATTTCGTGGTAGGAGCAGGAAATCTTTCCACAGCAGTTGAGGCTCCATTGGTTTTTGTGGGCTATGGCTATGTGAATGAGGAGCACGGATACGATGATTTTAAAGGTGTGGATGTTGAGGATAAGATAATCGTTCGCCTGCCGGGATATCCGGGACATTTAGATACCAGTTCTGTGGGCTATGCCAATTTTCACAGCGATCAGCGCTACTTCGAATATTACCTGGAAAATGCAAAAAATGAAGCTGCGCGTGAAAAGGGCGCTTTAGCTATCATAGAGTTGAGAGAAGAACTGACAGATGCCAAAGCACTGGCTGTAAATGATCAATTATGGAGCAATTCAGAGGCAGAGCAGCCGCGAGCTCCTATCTACAGTAAGCCGCTATCATTGCCTCACTCGGAAATTTCTATCGATCTAGCAGAAATCTTACTTTCCCATGCAGCCTTCAGGTTATTGTTGCCGGATGTTGCCATCGAGCAATTTGAGCGGAATGTGGCCAATACCTTAAAGCCCGCTTCCCGTGAGATTAAGGACGTAGCAGTAAGCTATCGCTATGAGATTTCCTCGGAAATGGTACGTGCAAGAAACGTGCTGGCTGTCATAGAAGGCGAAATTAAGGATGAAATTATTGTCATAGGCGGTCATTATGATCACCTGGGAGCTGCCGATGGTTTTGTTTGGAACGGCGCCGATGACAATGCCTCGGGAACCGTGGGTGTGATGACCCTGGCAAAAGCATTTATGGCCACAGGGATAAAGCCTAAACGCACCATTGTGTTTGCTGCCTGGACAGCTGAAGAACGCGGTTTATGGGGATCCAGGTATTTTGTGGAGCATCCCTATGGAGATGATATCAGCAAAGTGGTATTGAATATCAACTTGGATATGATCAGTAAAAATTCGATGAATGATAGTTTAGGTAATAATGCCGGTCTGGTTTATACCGCGGCAAATTCCATGTTAGAAGAATTATCAGAAAAACATATTGCAGCAGAAGGGCTCAACCTGATCATGCGCTACCGTCCATCGGAAAGTCCCAGCGGAGGTAGTGATCATGCGCCTTTTGCGCAGAAAGGAATCCCGGTGATGTTTCACATGGGAGGCTTCCCGGTAACTTATCATACCCCGAAAGACGGGCATGATGATATCAACTGGGAAAAATACCGGGACATTGTGAAACTTGTGTTTCTCAATGCCTGGCATATGGCCAATGAGGATGATTGGTTATAGGATTTAATGTTTGTTTAAGGGTTAGAAAGTCCCGAGGCTGATGGTTTCGGGACTTTTGTTTTTTTTTGAGTGGAAATTTTTATTCCGATAAATTTTGCTAAAC
>CAYVSF010000471.1:0-2759 GCA_964453775.1 uncultured Bacteroidales bacterium | reverse complement strand
ATTTATACAGCTTATAAACAAAGCGAAAAATTCCGGGCGGGCGTTAAGTTTGTCTGGCAATCTATTAAATATTATTTTACGCAAGCCAAAAACTTTGTTGTTTTTGTTGCGGAGGCTTGGTATGATGCTTTCAAAACATATTTTAGTGCAATTACAGACCTCGCTAAAACCACATGGAGATCTATTAAGGCTGTCTTTCAAAAAGGGAAAAGCCCTGCAGATGTGTTTAAAGATGGGCTTAATAAAATTAAAAAAGATGTTTTAAACATCGGAAAAGATGCAGCAAAGAAATATAAAAAATCTTTTGAAGATAACAGTAAGCCAGATTTTCAAACAATATTAGAGGCAGAACAAAGTCAGTCAATAGCTAAAGAGCAAGGGAAGAGAGACGGGGAAGAGTATAAAAAAGGATTTGACAAAGGAGCTAAGTCAGGCAGGCAAGAAACAAGTCCTGTTAGCTCAATGAAAACAATAGACCCTAAGACATTAAAGACAGAAACAAAGATTGTCAATGATGAACTAGAGAAGAGAAAGACAAGTAAGGCAGCTTATAACGCGGCTGCGATGGAAGATGAAGCTCAAAGGCGTAAACAAATTATATCAAGCTATCAGCAACAAGGCGAAATGATACGCGGGTTTTTAGGTCAAACTGCTAATTTTGTGAGCAACCTGAAACAAGCAGAAATGGCAATGGCTGAGAGGACGGCACAGCAAGAGGGGAAAAGTCAAGAATGGTTAGCAAAAGAAAAAGAGCGTATTAATCGAAAGTACGCTAAGAAAGAAAAAGCGATTGCAATAGGTCAGGCACTAATTAACGGAGCTTTAGCGATTACAAAGGCATTAGCTCAAACAGGCGTACTAGCTCCGACAGTTATTCCTTTAATTGCCGCCACAACAGCCGCTCAGGTTGCCACGATAGCAGCGCAACCGATGGCCACAGGTGGAATGATCCCCCCTGGTTACCCTAACGATAGTTACCCGGCGGCTTTGAGTTCTGGCGAAATAGTCGCTAATCCAAAGCAGATTGATAGAATGATAGGAAGCGGAGGGCAACAGGAACTAAAAGCGAGGGTAAGAGGTCAGGATATTGAGTTTGTTCTACAAAATTGGCAAAAGAGAAAGGGTAAAATAACATGACAAAGAAGATTTACAGGCTTGATTTTGCTGATACTTTGGATTTCACTAAATATAGACTGGATATTAAAAAAGATGATCCTTCAGGGGGGTCTACAACTTTAATCAAAGGCCAGGGTTCACCAGTTGAAATATCAGCACCGAACGCCGATGGAAACAAGTTCACTCCGATCCGCGGTCGCGAGATGAATATGAATCTGTTAATAGACAATGCAATTACGGATTTTAAAAGTGAGTTTAAAAACATAACAGACAGGGAATGGCAGGCAGAGCTAAAGCAGTTTAATGAGGGTATTTATGTAGGGACATGCCAAATTGATACGCTTGATTTGGATGCTACATCTACACCACCATTCGGAACTATTAAAGTTTTAACAACAGGCGGCTTTTTAGACCCACCGACTTGCGAAGTGCATTTGACTGTTAACATACCAACAGCGGGGAGTAGAACTTTAACTTTGTTTGTTGGTCCTGAATATTTAGGCAACTTCACCCCTGCCTTTGAAATTTGCAGCATAACCGTTTCATCAAGTGATACAGCAACGGATGTAAAAAATAACATTATTGCAGCAGTTAACGGGGGTTCACAAGGGACTATGACAGATTTAGGTGCAGGCAGCCAGGAAATCAATCTATCTTATCAGCAAGACACGGTAAACGAATTAATCAACTCATCATGGAGGGTTGGCGTTGACTACAATGATAACTACATCTTAGAGGATGACAATTTCACCTCAGCATCAGGACTTCATAGCCTTAATGTGTATTGGTACAATGAAGGCACAGGTTCACCGCAAGCTATTGAGATAGCAGAGCACTTATATGAAGCCGGAGAAACATTAACAGACATACATCAAGACTTAGCAAGTCAAATAAACGGAACTGTATTAACAGGCGTAACATTAAACGGGACGTATTACGAAAGCGTTACATTATCCTGTTCATTTATCGGTGATAGAATTAAAATAGAAATAAACGGAGTGGGAGCAGACGGCAACGGGATAGAAATTGACGAAGGAGACGACAATACAACTCATATCAGAGTTGACACTTCAGGAGAATACACATACAGCCTTGTGGATTTTTCAAGCGGGGTTGATGCAGGCGACACATTCACACTTGAATACAATGATGGGAGCTGGAATACAATAGCGGTAGTAACAGCAGATGAAAATGATACCATCGCTTCAATTATGGCGAGGTTAGCTCAGAAAATAAATCAAGCGGGATTTTCAGCAACAGTAAGAGCGGATGACACTAGTATAGTTGATTTCACAAGGGAAGATGATATAAGCACTTATACATACAGATTCACGACAAGCGGAAGCAGTACTGTAACGCCAACAACGGCCACAAGTTTCACGCAAGGAGTTTATAACACTATCTTTCTGGGATGGGTTTTATCAGATGCTTATCAAAAAGCACACCGGAACGGATACCTTGAAGTTGAACTAAGCGCGGCGGACGGGCTGGGGAACCTTAAAAATATCGAGTTTGAAATTGACGACAAAAGGCCGTTTGATTTCCGTTCATTAATGGAGTTGGTAAGTGCTGGGCTTATTAAGACCGGGTTTAATTTAGACATTTGGGAAAGCTGGGATATTTGGGAACAAAACCAATCCACA
>CAYVSF010000470.1:0-2760 GCA_964453775.1 uncultured Bacteroidales bacterium | reverse complement strand
TTTAAGGGTTAGAAAGTCCCGAGGCTGATGGTTTCGGGACTTTTGTTTTTTTTTTGAGTGGAAATTTTTATTCCGATAAATTTTGCTAAACATTTTGATTTTTTCGATGTTTAGTAGATTAATTGCTATTTTTAGACAAGCTTATTAAATTGCATTTTAAACCCTGTTATTATGTTAGAACAACTTGAACAGCAATCAAAAAATATAATTATTCCCATTGATTTTAAGGAACCTTCGCTAAAGGCTGCAAAATTTGCCTGCAACCATGCTGCAAAGCGTGGAGGTGAGCTGCTGTTGCTTTATGTGCTGGAAACACCAGGCTTGTTGGCCGGATTTTTCTCTTCGGGGGATCATCTGGTGAAAATTACCGATGAGGCAAAGGATAAATTGACAGAACTGGCCCGTTCATTGAATGAAGAGTATCCCGACCTGAAAATTGCCACCAGGGTGATGCAGGGAAAACCCTACGAGGGGATAGTTGAAGTGGCCGAAAATGAAGATTATGGCTATGTTATTCTCGGTGAAAACCATCAAGGCACGGATATGGAAAAGAAATTGGGGTCTACCGTTTACCAGGTGACATTAAAATCGCCCATACCTGTGCTTACTGTTAAAGGAGACAGGGAGAGTATGGGTCAGAAGGTTTTAGTTCCCCTTGATCTTACACGCGAAAGCAAGAAAAAGATATACAGTGCGCTTTATTACGGGAAAATGTATGATGCAAAAATATACCTTGTTTCCGCACTGATAGGAGGCATTCAATTGGAAGAGAGCCGTATTTACAAAAAGCTGAAGCGGACAAAAGAGTTTCTTGAGCAGAATGGACTGGAATGCGAAACCAAGCTTTTTCCCCGTTCCGATACACAGCCCTACCAGCGAGTTTTGGAGTATTGTAAGGAGATAAAGTCAGATATGATCATGATCATGACCCACCAGGAAGGTTATACCCGGGATAATTACATTGGTGCTTTTGCGCATCACATTATTAACCTTTCGGGCATACCGGTGATGAGTCTTACCTCTTCTGCAACCAATTACAATTTTAGTAAGCTGCTAAGGGATGTTATCGATCCTGCTGGAGTATTGAAAGAAAAATAGTCGTTAAATCTAGCAACCCCATATGCCTGCAATCCTGCTTACATATTTCATTCTAGGGCTGATTTCTTTTTTCTTTCCAGGTTGGCTAAAGAAGCAAAAGGCTCTTGTCTTTGCTCTTTGGCAATTGTTGGTCTTTGCCTATCTTATGGCTCAAAGACCCATAATTTTGCAGGGCGTATTCATTAGCCATGCAAGCAACTGGTTGCCACAGCTGGGAATTAATTTTGGGTTTATTCTGGATGGCCTAAGTTGGATTTTTGCACTTATCGTTTCCGGAATTGGCGTTCTTGTATTTCTGTATGCCCATGTTTATATGCAAGCCTACGAACAAAAAGAGCGGTTTTATTTTCATCGTTTGCTTTTTAGCGGGGCTATGTTGGGGCTGGTGCTTTCCGGAAATCTCATTCAATTATTCATTTTTTGGGAACTTACCAGTGTGCTGTCCTTTTTGTTGATCAGCTTTTTTCACCAGAAGGAAGAGGCCAGAAAAGCAGCATTTCAGTCCTTTTACCTTACGGCTTTCGGTGGCCTTAGCCTGTTGGCAGGCATTATCCTGCTGGGGACCATTGTGGATAGTTATGAGGTATCGGTATGGATACAGCGGGCATCAGATATACAGTCCAGTCATCTTTACCTGCCGGGATTGATTTTGATCCTGGGCGGTGTTATCACCAAGTCGGCGCAGTTTCCCTTCCATTTTTGGTTGCCGGGTGCTATGCAGGCTCCGGCACCAGTAAGTTCCTACCTGCACTCGGCCACTATGGTAAAGGCCGGTGTTTTTTTGCTGGTCAGGCTTAACCCGGCATTGGGAGGAACCATAGAGTGGACCTACATCATTCCGGTGGTTGGGGTGCTTACCATGTTGGTTGGATCCTATCTGGCCATTACCCAAACCGATATTAAAGCCATCCTTGCTTATACTACCATTAGTGCGTTGGGGAGCCTGGTGTTACTCACAGGGATCGATACCATGTTGTCGATGAAAGCTGCATTGGTATTTCTTTTTGTACATGCTTTTTATAAAGCCACCTTATTTATGGTCGCAGGCTTTATTGATAAGAAAACAGGCACACGTGATATCCGGGAGTTGGGCGGTTTGATTAAATACATGCCCGTCACCTTTGTTATATCTGCACTTGCACTGCTCTCCATGGCAGGCCTTCCGCCCATGTTAGGTTTTTTGGGGAAAGAATTGATTTATGAAGCCAAAGTCCAGTCCCCTGGAATTGCCAATATGATGCTGATTTTGGGAGTAACCTCAAATATTTTTATGGTGGCTGTTTCCCTGTTCTTTCTGTACCGTGTTTTTTTGGGAAAGGTGATCACCATTCCAAAGATGTTTCATAAAAATAACACCTTTTTTCTGGTTGGTCCTGCCATTTTGGTCTTCTTAAGCCTTATTTTTGGCCTTTTTCCCAAGGTCCTGGGTCCGGCATTAGAACCTGCACTGGAGTTGATCCAGGTGGAAGGCTACCAGGTAAAATTGAAGCTGTGGCATGGATTTAGCGATGTTTTCTTTTTGAGTCTATTCACAGTTGCCATGGGTGTGGCTTTGGCTTTTTTGTTGGTAAAAAGAAGAGGATTTCTTTTGATGTGGAGACGCTTTAATCAAAAGATTTTTGGCATTAGCTTTTCCGATTTGTTTTACAATACCATCGAGCG
>CAYVSF010000469.1:0-2763 GCA_964453775.1 uncultured Bacteroidales bacterium | reverse complement strand
ATTCTTTTTGGTTCCTGGGCAAGGTAAGAGGTACCGTAACTTACAAATTCACCGGTTTTAACTTTCTTTAGGCTCATCACCTGGCTTTTCCAGGACATTACTCTACGTAAAGGGTCTGTTTTTTCCTTTCTTCTGTGCACATAATGAATAAATGTTTCACGACTTGGCCAAAAACCATACTGCAAAATCCCAATTCGCACCATGTCCATTCTTGACTTCGGATAAGCAACTGCTGCTGCCGAACATGCCGTATGCTTTATTTCCGGATGTATCCCCTGCTCTTCAATCCACTTGTGCAAACGATTAAAATTCCGAATTTGCTTCTGCACCCTCACATGATTGGCAATGCTTTCTGCACCTGCATAATGTGTGCATAAGCCCTTTACATTTAAAAACTCCGAATTGTCCTTTAATAATTGAACCACCTTCTTTAGTTGAACCTTGGTAAAGCCGGTTCTGTTCATTCCTGTTTCAATTTCCAGATGAATAATCGCTTTTGTCTGATGCTTTCTGGCATATTGAATAGCCAATGCCAGTTTTTCCAGC
Source organism: uncultured Bacteroidales bacterium (assembly GCA_964453775.1). Classification (GTDB taxonomy): domain Bacteria; phylum Bacteroidota; class Bacteroidia; order Bacteroidales; family UBA12077; genus CAYVSF01. The sequence goes on along the minus strand of CAYVSF010000469.1, from coordinate 2,217 downwards.
TCAAAGACAAAAAACTCCACCTCATTTTTCACTGCCCATTCAATGCGATCATCAGACATCCAACCCATCACCATTACATGAGAGTTCTTATGCATGATCTTATGCACTCTTTCTGCTTCGCTACCACTAAAAACGGCAAAATAGTCAATTCCCGCTTCTTCTGCCAGCGGCACTATCTGCTCAATCCCATGCCCATAGGCATTCGCTTTAATTACTGAACAAATTCTAACATCCTGCAGATAATCCCTTAAAAATGCTAAGTTATCTAAATAGGCCTGTTTGTTAATCTCAATAATTGAGGTGCCAAGCATATAATTATCAATCCTTTTTAAAACTGTTTATAAATCTCATAAAATGTTCCTATTCCCGCTTCCAGGATATCATCAGGGAAATCATAATCAGGATTGTGCAACTGAGGATGATTCTCTCCTGAACCCAGGCCAAACATAGCACCTTTGGACATACGTGTAAAATGCCCAAAATCTTCCGACCATCGAAAAGCTTTTTCTATTTCGTGAACTTCCAATTTATTCTTTGATGCCGATTCCTTAATCATTTCAACAGCTTCTTCATGATTATTTGTGGCCGGAAAAATCTCAACATATTCAAAATCAATTTTTAACCCGAACTCATCTCCTTGCTCTTCGGCATATCCTTCGGCTAAACCTTTTAAAAGATCAATATCCTCATCTTTCGTTGCACGTAGCGTTGCCATAACTTCTCCATATCCCGGGGTTGTTCCGAAAGCTCGTTCTCCCAGACGGGCATGAATAACAGTAACCAAAACAAAATCTTTAAAGCCCTGATATAAAGAGGGCAGGTTTGTAAGGTATTCCATCATCCTGCTCATGGCAATTACCGGGCTTCTTCCGTTTTCGGGTTCCCCTGCATGAGACGTCTTCCCCTTAAATTTAATAATCATTCCAGTGGAAGCCGATGCAAATCCACCTTCTTTCAATATAATTTGCCCCTTTTTAAAGCCGGGCAAATTATGCAGTGCAAATGAATAGTCGGGGGAAAAAGTAAACTTCTTATCTTTTATTACCATCTCTGCCCCCTCGCCAACTTCTTCTGCCGGTTGAAACAATAAGAGTACTTTTCCTTTCCTGGGTCGGTCTTTTGCAATCTTTCTTGCCAGGCCAAGCATCATCGTCATGTGGCCATCATGTCCACATTTATGCGATACACCAGGATGCTTAGATTTGTAATCAAAATCATTTTCCTCTTCAATAGGCAAGGCATCAATATCTGTCCTGAACAATACTACAGGCCCTTTTTCCTTTCCTGTATAAACTGCTAATATGCCATGCCCACCCAATGAATGTATTAAATCATCGGGGTGAGTTTGCTTAATTTCTTCAAGGAGTTTTTCGGAGGTCTGATGCTCTTTATGCGACAACTCCGGATTCTTGTGAAAATGTTTCCTCAGCCTGATCAGCTCCTTCAAGTGAATGCCGTTTTTCTTTCCCATATAAATAAAAGATGCGCGGAAAATATTTCCACGCCTGCTTTGAATATGTAACTTGATTTTTGCGGTACAAAATTACAAAATATCAACCACATTTGCAAAAAGCAAGAAAACAACTGCCTATAAATCAAACAAAACCCATACAGGGGTTTCAAATCAATCGGCCTCAGGACAAATCCCTTCTAAAATGGAGTTCAATCTTTGCTGCAAATAAAATTAATATAGTAACTTGGCGCCCTGAAAAATCATTTGGAGAATCATTTCAGAAACCAGGTATCATGAATAAAAATACCATCACAGCCTATACCAGTGTGCTCCTTGCAATGACATTCTGGAGTTTCACTTTTGTGTGGTATAAAATCGTTTACGAACACTATGAGCCAATCACTACAGTGTTTTTTAGGCTCATTATATCCTCGGTACTGCTTGTTGCTCTTACTTTGCCATTTGGACGGCTGCAAAAAATGCAGCTAAAAGATTTTAAATATTTTGCATTGGTTACACTTTATCAACCATTCCTATACTTTATTGGGGAAAGCTATGGGGTGAAATTTGTTTCTTCCACATTGTCGGCAGTTATCATTGCAACAATTCCTCTTTTCTCGTCTGTTGTGTCCGCTTTGTTTTTAAAAGAACGCATAACAAAAATCAATGTAGTTGGTATTTTCATCTCTATTGCAGGTGTGGTTTTTGTTATGTCCAATAAAGATGCTTCCATGGTCATCTCTGTCTTTGGAGTTTCTATGTTA
>CAYVSF010000468.1:0-2790 GCA_964453775.1 uncultured Bacteroidales bacterium | reverse complement strand
AAATGTAGCTGCTTACATGGGTGGAGGTCCTAAAAGTGGTATCTACCGTTCAATAGATGGAGGAGAAAACTGGGAACGCCTGAGTAAAGGATTGCCCAAATCGAAAATGGGAAAAATAGGCCTGGCTATTTCTCCGCAGCAACCGGATGTGCTCTATGCAGCTATTGAACTAAACAGGACTGAGGGCGGCGTTTTTAAAAGTACAGACCGGGGTTCATCCTGGATGAAGCAATCCAACGCAGTGTCCGGAGCTACAGGTCCTCATTATTACCAGGAACTCTATGCTTCACCACACGCCTTCGACAGAATCTACCTGGCCGACGTACGCATGCAGGTTTCTGATGACGGTGGGAAAACTTTCCGCAGAATGAAAGAGGAGAATAAGCACTCTGATAACCATGCATTGGCTTTCAAAAAGAGTGACCCGAACTATCTACTGGCGGGTACCGATGGGGGACTCTATGAATCTTTCGATCTGGAAGAAACATGGCGTTTTATTGATAATTTACCGGTTACTCAATTCTATAAGCTGGCATTGGACGATAGCGAGCCTTTTTATAACATCTATGGCGGAACCCAGGATAACAATACACAAATGGGCCCTTCCAGGACCGACCATGTCCACGGCATTACCAATGCAGATTGGCGCGTAGTGCTTTTTGCCGACGGGCACCAGCCGGCTACAGAGCCCGGAAATCCAGACATTGCCTATGCAGAATGGCAGCAGGGAAATCTGGTCCGCCTGGATCGCACCAATGGGGAAGTGGTATACATACAACCCCAGCCCGCGGAAGGGGAGGATTATGAAAGGTTTAACTGGGATGCTCCTATTCTTGTTAGCCCGCACAGCCCTACACGCCTCTATTATGCTTCTCAACGAGTTTGGCGATCGGATAACAGGGGTGACAGCTGGACTGCTATTTCAGAAGATTTGACGCGCAATCAGGAACGCCTGGCGCTGCCTATCATGGACGAAGTGCAAAGCTGGGATTCACCCTGGGATTTTAATGCCATGTCGAATTACAATTCCATTACCTCGCTTGCGGAATCACCACTGAAAGAAGGATTGATTTATGCCGGAACGGATGATGGTATCGTGCAGGTGACCGAAGATGGTGGAAACAGCTGGAGAAAAATAGAGGTGGGCGATATGCCGGGAGTGCCGGAAACAGCATTCGTAAATGATATCAAAGCCGATCTGTATGATGAAAATACGGTTTATGTGGCCCTGGATAACCATAAATTTGGTGATTTTAAACCTTATCTGCTAAAAAGTACCGATAAAGGAAATTCCTGGAAGTCTATCGTTGGAAATTTGCCTGGTAAATTACTTGTTTGGCGGCTTGTGCAAGATCATGTGAAGCCTGAATTATTATTCGCTGCTACGGAGTTTGGTATTTATTTTACACCTGATGGTGGTAATCAATGGATAGAGTTGAAAGGCAATGTTCCTACCATTTCTTTCCGCGATATTGCCATTCATAAACGTGAAAATGATTTAGTGGGAGCTTCTTTTGGTCGCGGATTTTTTGTCCTGGATGATTATACTGCCTTGCGGGAAGTGAATGAAGAAATGCTTAACCAGGATGCTAAGTTGTTTGCACCCAGAAAAGCCTGGTGGTATAAAGAGAAACCAATGTTTGGTTTTAGCGAAAAATCTTCCCAGGGACATTCCTTTTTCACGGCTCCTAATCCTCCATTTGGTGTTGAGTTCACCTATTATCTAAAGAATGATTTGAAAACCAGGGAGCAAGTGCGTCAGGAAAAAGAACAGCAACTTGAAAAAGAAAACAAAACCTTGACTTTTCCAGGTTGGGATGCCCTGGAAGAAGAAATGCGTGAAAAGGAACCCGCGATTTGGTTGGTGATTAGCGATGGCGAGGGCAAGGTTATTCGAAGGTTGAAGACTAAAGGCAAGAAAGGATTCCATCGGATAGCCTGGGATTTACGATATCCATCAAAACGTCCTGTTGCAGCAGAAGAATATGATGAGTCAACAGAACGAGAGTCCCGTGAACCTAAGGGTGTTATGGTAGCACCCGGCAGTTATACTGCCAGTTTATACATGCAAAGAGATAATGCTGTTACTTTGTTATCGGGACCTGTTAGTTTTGAGGTGGAACGCTTATTTGAAGGTGCCCTGGAAGGAGGTTCAGATGATAAAGTGGTTGAGTTCTGGAAAGAAACCGCACAGGTTCAGGCCGAACTGTCTGAATTTGTAATGGAACTCGAGAATACTATGGAAACAACAGCTGCCATGTACAAAGCTGCAAAGAGAAGTTTGGAAGTACCGGGGGAATTGGATAAGAAAATTTATACCTTGCACCATCAATTAATGGATATTGAGCAAAAATTGCGCGGCAGGAAAGCAAAGAATGCTATTGGCGAGAAGAATAATCCAACGGTATCCAAACGTTTAAGTGTTGCTGTAAATGGAACAGAAAACTCTACCTACGGACCCGCACCCATGCACGAAGAAAGTTTGAAACTTGCCAGGAAGAAACTAATGGAACTGAAGCAGGAGTTCGAATTGATTAGAAATAAAGACTTGCCGGCATTAAAGCAAATGCTGGAACAGTCAGGAGCTCCATATGTGGAAGGCTTATAGATAGCACTAACTCATAAAGGAATAGCCTGCATTGTCAGGCTGTTTTTTTATGGTGCTATCTGTTTTTGTGTTTTTAACCGATACAGGATTTCCGGGGCAGATTCCGACACAAGTTCGGAATGAACTGTTTCTGACCCCGGAGGGGTCACATATTTATAGCCAGGCATCCCATCTTTTAAGCG
>CAYVSF010000467.1:0-2792 GCA_964453775.1 uncultured Bacteroidales bacterium | reverse complement strand
TTTAGGTGAGAGGCATATCCAATCCCATTCACCGGTAAGTGATTCTGTTCCTGCTGTTTCTAAAAATAATTTTATGCCATGTTCTCTAAGCATACAGGATAAAGGTCCCAGGTTATAATTGGTTGGTTCTCCACCTGTAACTACAATGGCATGTGCAGGTGTTTTCATGGCATTGGCAACAATGGTTTTCAGGTCGACCAAGGGATGTATCGAAGGATCCCATGACATTTTGGTATCACAAAAGTGACATCCGATATCACAGCCTCCTATCCGAATAAAATAAGCCGGTTTCCCGGTGTGGTATCCTTCTCCCTGAATCGTATAAAAATTTTCCACCAGGGGCAGTTTGCTTCCATCTTTTAACACTTTTTCATCGATTTTTTTTCGCACTTCACTTTTATCCATAGTCAAAATCTTTGCCACAAAGTTACGATAAAAAACAAACACCACTGAAAAATTCCAGTGGCGTTTTGCCTCTTAAAACGAACCTAAATCAACATTCTGTCCACATCCTTATCACCTCTGCCCGATAAATTGATAATTGCCAGTTTATTCTTATTCTTTAACAACTTCTGTGCAAGTGCAACCGCATGAGATGATTCAATTGCAGGTATAATCCCCTCTTTCTTTGACAGGTAGCCAAAGGCATCGATGGCTTCTTTATCGGTTACACAGTGATATTGCGCCCTGCCGGAATCCTTTAAGAAGGCATGCTCGGGACCAACTCCCGGATAATCCAAACCAGAAGCGATAGAATAAGTAGGTGTAACTTCCTTTCCGTCCTGGGAAAGGCAATAGGAGTGCGTACCCTGGAACACCATCGGCCGGCCCATTACAAGCGTAGAAGCAGTTTTACCCGCTATCTCTCCCATTCCGCCTCCTTCAGCAGCATGAATTTCCACCTGCTCATCCTGCACAAAGGCTCTGAAAAGTCCTATGGCATTTGAACCACCTCCAACACATGCAAAAATTGAATCGGGAAGCCTGCCTTCCTGCTCTAAAATTTGCGATCTCGCTTCAAGCCCTATAACTTCCTGAAAATAAGCCACCATGGAAGGATACGGGTGCGGGCCAACAGCAGAACCCAGCAAATAAAACGCATCGGGATGCTGAACATAGTATTCCAATGCTGCGTCAACGGCGTCTTTTAACGAAGATGTTCCCCTATCTGTCGTGATTAATTTCGCATCCATTAGCTTCATACGGTAAACATTCATTGCCTGGCGCTCTGCATCGCGTTTACCCATGAACACCTTGCATTTTAAACCTACCAGGGCAGCAGCTGTAGCAGTGGCCACACCATGTTGTCCTGCACCGGTTTCGGCGATGATCTCTTTAGCTCCCATGTATTTGGCCACTAATATTTGGCCAATGGTATTATTGATTTTATGCGCTCCGGTATGGTTCAGGTCTTCCCGTTTTAAGTAGATTTTACTTCCTACCTCTTTTGAAAAATTCCGGGCATAGAATAAAGGAGATGGCCGACCGATGTAATGCCGGTGATAATACTTCAATTCCTCCTGAAAGTCCTTGCGCAATTTCACTTCTTCAAAAAAAGCGGCAAGTTCTTTTAATTTACTTTCTAGTACGGGTGGTACAAACATTCCGCCATATTCACCAAATTGGGTGGTTGTTTCCTGTTCTTCTGAAATTGTTTTTAAATTTTGTGTTGTCATTTTAATATTTTTATATCTGATTTTAAAACAGCCTGTCACGCATTATCGCCAAATAGCCTTTTGCACCAGAGAAAACACAAAACCCTCCACCAGCTTAGATACATTGTATTCATGGTTTGCTTCGTTTAATTAAACATTTATTAAGTTTTTGTAAATCATAACTTTATCATCATAAACTTGTGTTAATTCCAGAAAAAAACGCACAAAAAAAGGCCGCAGGTAAAAACCTGCGGCCGGGACAATATCTTTCACTCAGCACGGTTATTTACCTGCGGACGAAGTATTTCTGCCACCACCAAATATTTGCGCTGCGTGTTATCATCTTTTCTTGTTTATTCGATTCAAATATAATTAAGATTTTTAATATTCCAAAACTATAAATCTTTAATCAAGGTGCTTCCCTTATGATTTTGCACGGCAATCTGAAAATCGTGAAGGATTTTCAATAACTGATGCTGCAGGGTAGTTTCTTTCGTTAAAATCTTGTCCACCCCTTTATGTTCTAATGCTTCCAGCACATAGCTCAGGCTTAACTTATTAATATCAATAGCGGGTTGATACGCCCGTTCTTTTTCATTTTTCGTTTTAACCTCGGTAATGATATTACATTCCTGCAATTCATAAATTGCCTCCGAAGCCAGGCGAATGGGTATTTCAAGGGTCTTGCTGACATACTCTGCCGTATAGGCTGGCTTCCCTTCCTCAAAATTTTTAATCAACTGGTGGGAGACCATCAAAACAATGACTTTTTTACTGAAGGGACTTATATTTAAAACATCCGGTTCAAACTCATACCTCTCCACATTTTGATCGGCAAAAGATACTTCTGCACCCAACAATACAATCCTCCAGCTGAGCTGCAACCATATCAAAAACAATGGTAAAGCCGCAAAGCTACCATAGATGGCATTATACCTGGATACGCCAATCTGAAATTTAACATAAACCCATTGGAGAAAAGCAAAGGCTGTACCAGCAATAATCCCGGCAATCAATGCAGAACGAAAATCAACTTTCGTATTGGGCATCACCATATAGATGACAGTTAGCAATGCCCAGATCAGAACATAAGGGATTAATTTAACAAGGAAAAAAATCAACGGACTGATCATCCCA
>CAYVSF010000466.1:0-2797 GCA_964453775.1 uncultured Bacteroidales bacterium | reverse complement strand
CTTCATCTTTTCCCAAAAATCATCAAGATAATTGGCGGAAATATAAGAGCCCGTTTGAACAGGTCCATAACTTCCATCTTCTTTTTCAACATAAAGAATGAGTTGATGAGGTTCAAAATCAACTTTTGCATCTTTCTCTTTCATGACTCTTTGCTCCCATTATAAGGTCAATCTAATATTTCCTGCAGTGTTTAGATTAATCCTTCAAAATAACCTCCTGAGAATAATTCTCAAAAAAATCAGAGCACTAAAATAGCTGAATTTATTTTTAAGCCCAAATTCTTTTCCCCGATTTTATATTTATAACCGGTAATTTAGAAAACTTTGATAAATCTAAGCACAGAATAATGATTCCCTCCTTAATCATTTTGAAAACTATGATTTTTGAAAGGAAAATTCAAACAAATTATTAAATTTGCAAGTATTCAAAATACGAGGTTATTAATTGTTTGTAATTACAGAACTTAGATAAAAAATGATTCAATTAGGGGGAAGACAACTTGTCTTTAATGATTTCTATAAAATACTTTTCCGGGGAGAAAAAATAGCAATAGACCAAACAGCCGTAGAAAAAGTTAGGAAGAACCATGAATTTCTCAGGGGTTTTTCAAAGAACAAAGTTATTTATGGAATTAACACCTGTTTTGGTCCAATGGCGCAATATCGCATTAGTGATGAGGAGATAATTGACCTGCAATACAATCTTATTCGAAGTCATTCCTCCGGCTCGGGCGATCCCATCCCCAACATTTATGTAAAGGCATTAATGATTGCCCGCCTAAACACCCTCCTTCAGGGATACTCGGGTGTAAGCCCCTATGTACTGGAGTTAATCAAAGAACTCATCAATCATGATATTTATCCTCGCATTCCAGAGCATGGTGGCGTAGGCGCAAGCGGAGATCTGGTTCAACTGGCTCATCTCGCACTCATTCTAATAGGGGAAGGTGAAGTTCATTACAAAGGTCGTTTCGTATCCACAAAAGATGTTTTTCAGGAACTAAATTTAAAGCCCATTACCATTCATCTTCGCGAAGGACTTGCCTTAATAAACGGTACTTCTGCCATGACCGGAATTGGTATCATCAACACCATACATGCAAAAAACTTGCTTAACTGGTCTGTTATCGCTTCATCTATGATCAACGAATTGGTCGAATCCTATGATGATCATTTCTCAAAAGAATTAAACCAGGTGAAGTTGCATGAAGGACAAAGAGATGTTGCTGAAAGCATGCGTTCTATTCTCGGAGACAGCAAACTAATAAAGAAAAGAGCCGATCATTTGTACAATGGGCAGGTTACGGAGCAGGTCATTAAAGAAAAAGTGCAAGAGTATTATTCCCTAAGATGTGTACCACAAATTGCCGGCCCCATCCTGGACACAATAAGAAACACAGAAAAAGTATTGACCCGCGAAGTCAATTCGGTAAATGATAATCCAATCGTCGATCATGAAAACAACAATGTTTTTCATGGTGGTAATTTTCATGGAGACTATGTTTCGCTGGAAATGGACAAACTTAAGACAGCAATCACAAAACTATCCATGCTTGCAGAGCGTCAGCTCAACTTTTTGTTGAATGACAAACTAAACAATAAGCTTCCCCCATTTGTTAATCTTGGAAAATTGGGATTAAACTTAGGGATGCAGGGTGTCCAATTTACCGCAACATCAACTGTTGCTGAAAACCAGACCCTTTCATTTCCAATGTCTGTGCATAGTATTCCCAATAACAATGACAACCAGGATATGGTTAGTATGGGAACAAATGCGGCCCTTTTAACAAAAAAAGTAGTAAACAACAGTTATGAGGTGATCGCCATTGAGCTTATTACTATTCTGCAGGCTATAGATTATTTGGAATTAAAAGACCGGCTGGCAGGTATAACAAAGGACAAATATAAAACCCTGCGCATACTTGTTCCAAAGTTTATTGAGGATTCAACAAAGTATCAGGATGTTGAAAATGTAAAAGAGCATTTGCAGGTCAACCAAATCGAGATTATTGAATAATTATGAAATACGCACTTGTAACAGGAGGATCAAGAGGTATAGGGAGAGAAATTTGCAAACAACTCGCAGCAAAAGGATATTCTGTGATTATCAATTTCCGTTCCAACAAAACTGAGGCCGGACTTACTTTAAAATCCATTGAAGAAGCAGGTGGAAAAGCTGAACTGCTGCCTTTTGATGTTTCCCAAAAAGAAGAAATTGAAGAAGCCATTGAAGGATGGAAAAAACAACATCCGGATGATCATATTAGTATTCTTGTTAACAATGCAGGAATTCGTAAAGATGCGCTTCTTTTATGGACCAAAGAGGAGGACTGGCAGGAGGTTATTAACACCAACCTAAATAGTTTTTACCATACGACAAAACAAGTGCTGCAGGATATGATAGTCAACAAAGGAGGCAGAATTGTAAATGTTGTTAGTTTATCCGGAGTAAAAGGATTGCCAGGACAGACAAATTATTCTGCTGCCAAAGGAGGTGTTATTGCAGCTACAAAGGCCCTGGCCCAGGAAATAGGAAAAAAGAATATTACAGTGAATGCGGTAGCTCCCGGGTTTATTCAAACAGACATGACCAAAGATCTGGAAGAAAAAGAATTAAAACGATTAATCCCTGCAAACCGGTTTGGTAAACCAGAAGAGGTTGCTGCTGTTGTGGCTTTTCTTTGCTCAGATGAAGCAAGCTATGTAACCGGAGAGGTTATTCATATTAACGGAGGATTGTATACTTAAAAAATTAGGATAGTTTTACATTTATGAAGAGAGTTGTGATCACAGGAAC
>CAYVSF010000465.1:0-2798 GCA_964453775.1 uncultured Bacteroidales bacterium | reverse complement strand
ACTCTCTGCCTGTAACACAACCATTCCTGTGCGCTCCTCGGGCTTTTGAGCCATCAGGTATTCCAATACCTCCGACTGAGGAGTGATAGGATATCCAAAATAACCATCAGCTCCGTAACGTATCGCTGCTTCAGCGATCGCTTCGTTGCCTTTCATTAACTTTAATTCTTTCATTATTGTAGTTCTTTTAAAATTTCACTTAGGCGTTTACTTTTTTCTTGTAAACTGTAATTACTCCATCCGGGCAAACTATAGCACAATTCGCACATCCGATGCATTCATCTGGTCGGGCCATTTGGGCATAATGGTACCCTTTCCCATTCACATCTTCAGCCAGCTCAATTACGTTTGTCGGACAAGCAGGTATGCAAACACCGCAACCTTTACATTTTTCAATGTCAACTACAATTGCCCCTTTAACTTTTGCCATTTTATATTGATTTTTAATGTTAAAAATACCTTACTGTAAGTGTTCAAATATACTAATAATTAAGCAATCTTTCTTTCGTTTTCAAGACCTAGACAACTGTTTTGCAACACCCACTTCGCTGTCTTTGATATACATTCATTCCAATGGTTTAATAAAACAAATATGGCCGTTAAAAAACGACCATATCTTATTTATTTGTGATGTTCCTGAAACTTTATTAACCGGTGCTTCAGATCCTCCATTTGCTCCATGCCAATTTGAGAGACACAGGCTCTCAAACCTTCAGTTCTTGTACTTCCGGTAATATCAAGTGCAATAGCGCTAATACCATAATACAACAGATGCTCAAGCAATTCTTTCCCCTGCATACCGGGATATGAAAAGGTAAAATAGAAACCATCGGCAAGTTCCCTGTCCACATCTTTATCATAAACGATTTCAAACCCATATTTGGTGAATAAATCTTTCATGATACCCGCACGTTTCCCGTACTCCTTTACTCTTTCCACAAAATTAAATTCGCCATCATTGGCTGCTTTCAACATGGCAGCCAAACCATACTGTGCCGAATGACTGGTACCCGAAGACAGAGCATAAAGTGCACCGTAGACAATCGAATACCCAAAACCATCAGTTGCATAGTATCTTTTCAATGCCGGGAACCTCCGCTCGTAGAGTTTGTCAGATATCACCAACATCCCAATACGCTGACCGGCATAACTGAATGACTTTGAACTGGATATCAATAGCATGTAATTATCCGTGTAGTTTGCCACGGTGGGCTGATAAGGAGGCTCGCCCGGTTGACTCAAATCCTGCCTAAAATCCATGGCAAAATAGGCAAGATCTTCCATTACAACCACATCATACTTATTTGCAAGCTCACCGATAATCTTTAACTCTTCCTCTGTAAAGCAAATCCAGGAAGGATTATTCGGATTGGAATAAAGAATAGTTGCAATAGTTCCCTTTTTCAAATACGACTCCAGCTTCTCTCTAAGCTTCTCTCCTCGATAGTTGTATACATCAAAAGTCTCGTATTTCAACCCCATTACATGGTGCTGTTGCTTTTGAACAGGAAAACCGGGATCGATAAACAAGGTGGTGTCTTTTTTTTCGTCACGATGGTTGGAAACCAAAAAAGATGCAAAAGCGCCCTGCATACTTCCCACTGTTGGCAAGCAAGAGCGGGCACTTACGTCGAGGTTCATAAAATTCTTCACAAACCGACTTATTTCCGTTTTTAAATCCTCCACGCCTTCAATCATGGGGTACTTTGAAGCCACTCCTGACTTCAGTGCTTTGATCTCCCCCTCAATACCTACCTCTGCAGGTTCCAGACCGGGAACCCCCATTTCCATACGTATATATTTTTCACCGCTTGCTTTCTCAATTTCATTCACCAGCTTCACCAGTTCCCGTATAGAAGCATTTCCAACATTTTCCAGTCCGCTTTCTTTTATCTTATTGGCTACAATTGCGTGATCAATCGGTGTGTCTTTCAATTCTTTCGTTAATATCATAGTAAAACTCAATTAATTAAACGCCGGCAACACTTGTTTTAACCAGTTATCAATTCGCTCATCGGTAAGTTCCGGTTCGAAATCTTCATTCACGGGAAGTCCAATAAACTTTCCATCGAAAATCGCTTCCGAATCACGAAAATCATAACCTTCGGTATCTACCTGTCCAACAATACTTGCATTCTTCTTCAAAATTCTTCTCGCCAGAATACCTATAGCATCAACGAAGTGTAGATCGTAGGTAACCTGATCGCCCAAACCGAAAATTGCCACTTTCTTATCTTTATAATCTACCTTCTCTACCTCAGGCAAAAACAGGTCCCAGTCATTGGGGGGATTTTCGGCATCCCAGGTTTCTTTTCCAACGGTAGAAATACCAAAAATTATATTCTCATAATTATCCACATCAGCAGCCTTTTTATCTTTTACAGAAATCAAGTCTACATTTTCTTCTCCTATTGCTTTTGCAATTTTTTGGGCAACACGCTCTGTAGAGCCGCCTGTTGGTCCGTAAAACAATCCAATTTTTTTCATTGTTTTTAAATTTTTGTCGGGATGAACCCTGTTATTTTATTCTTCTTCTTTTTCCTTAAACAAATATACCGAATTAATCGGAACTCTTTAAGCTGGCTATTGAAAGTATCACGCCCAGAACGATTCCCAAAATTGCGGCAAACAAAACACGATACTGTGGAGGCAGCATAAATGTAATGGTGTGCGCCGGAATCCAAAAAAATGGGATGGTCTTCTTAAATACAAAATTGTACTGTACCGACCAATCCAGATTCATCATAATTTGACCAAACTGAATGGGTGTAAAAAAGCCCTTTAAGGTTCCTCCTTTA
>CAYVSF010000464.1:0-2817 GCA_964453775.1 uncultured Bacteroidales bacterium | reverse complement strand
TAAACCTGGACGAAAACTACTGCATGACCAACCAGCCGGTTACCTTTTCCAGCAATTATGCCATCGATACCATTATTGGGCACAATGACATTGTAAGAAATATCGATGGACTTTGGGAATTTACCCCCGAGGATGTGATCAGCGAAGCAGGGTTGGTGTTGGATTCTTCCGATTTCCGCCTGGTCTACGAAGATACCCATGGATGTGTCGATACCACAGGGATTTACCGGGTGTACGTGTCGAAAGATCATGAAGTGATGACTGGTGTTAAGCTGCAAAATCTTGATACGGCCTATTGCGAATCGAATACCGATTTTCTCCTGTCCAGCAATTATAGCATTGAGAGCCTCTCGGGCCCCGGAATAAGAGATGAGAGTGATAACTATTTATTTAATCCGGGAGGAATACTGGAAGAAGGATATAGCGACAGCCTTTTCGATGTTGGCCTTATTTTCCGGGATCCCAACGGCTGTAAGTACGATACGACTTTTCGGATTGTTGTGCATGAAAGTCCTGTTGCGGCCTTCGATTTTGAAAATCTTTGTATAGGCGATTATACCCAATTTGTGGGGACCTCCCTTGTGGAGACCGATCCCGATTCTCTCATCAGAAGGTGGAATTTTGGTGATTATATGAGCCTGGAGCAAAGCAGTATGGGGAGCAATCCTGTTCCCGGAGGCACCCATGGTGGATACACCACAGGAACGTATATTCAGCCTGCCCATCGCTATAAGAACCCGGGCATCTACCAGGTAAACTTAAAAGTAACCACCCCGGATGGCTGTATGGATACCCATTCAGATACCCTTATCATCGGAGAATACCCGGAAGTTGATTTTAATGCCGAAGGATTTACCCTGGGGTATCCCAGTTATTTTACCAATTACTCAACGGCCGCCGAATTTGATACCATCAGCTACTACGTCTGGCAATACGATGATGCCTCGTTGAACGATACCCTGACAAACGCATCTTCTGCCTATAGCTTTAACCTGGCAGGGGTGCATGAGGTGAATATGCAGGCCATTACCGTTAATGGTTGTATGAGCGATACTGTGATTAAGGTACCTGTATTTCCGCAGGTGGTAGTCGATAATTTTAATCCCTATCATGGCAGCTTCAATAGTGGCAGCCTGGGTTGGCTGGCCGCACACAGTTTTGATAAAGGGCTGCCTTCGGGCTGGACGTTAAGTACTGTGGAACCTCCTTTCGCGAAGTATCCCAATACCGAAGGTCAAATTTGGCAAACCGCACTTCCCGAAGATGATATTGTAAATGAAAAGTCATGGGTAGAATCGCCCTGTTTTATTCTGGATAACCTGGATTTCCCACTGCTTTCTGTGGATATCTACCAGTCTATAGAAACAGGAAGGGATGGAGCGGTCGTGCAGTACAGTCTGGACGATGGTGCCAGCTGGCATCTTTTAAGTTCAGGGAATGAGGAGTTGGATAAAGGCCTGAACTGGTATAATGCCGGAGGAATTGTAAGTAACCCGGGCGACCAGGTAGGAACCGGAAACATCGGTTGGTCGGCCAATACAAAATCATGGACCACCACCCGCTTCCCACTTGACCAGGTGAAAGAAGCAGCCATCGACTCCAATGCCCATTGCGTGCGTTTTCGCATGGCCTACTCTTCCGATGCCGGAACAGCGCAGGGTGCCGAGTTGGACGGTTTTGCCTTCGATAATTTCTTTATCACCAGTCGTTCAAGGGTTGTCATGTTGGAGCAATTTGTAAATGTAGCGCAAAATAAGACACTGCAAGAGTCAGAAGAGACCTGGTTGAATAAATTTGTGGAAAGCCACCCGGTAGAAGTCGTGGATTTGCGCTACCACAATTACATTTCGCACGATTACGATCCCCTGTTTTATATCAATCCCCCGGATATTAGTGCACGTTCGATGGAGTATGGGGCAAGCATGGCACAACTGACCATGGTAGATGGTATCTATCGTTGCCTTGCCCCGGCAGAAGATTCGGTAAGGGCTTATTACAATATGCGTACCCTGAACGATAAAAGCTTTGATATCAATGTTCAAACCAGTAAGATGGAAGGTGCTTTGCATGTTAAGGCAGAAGTGACCAAGTTGGTAGATACCCTGGTTTATGGTGAAGGATCGGAGAAGTGTGTGGTGCGGATGGCAATTGTCCAAAAGAACTATACTTACGAGGATGAAGTGTACAAGAATGTAGTGGTTGAGTTATTGCCCACGGGTGAAGGCAATGTGGTGGCAAGCATCCCGGCAGCTTTGGCCAAAGGGGAGAAGGTAGTTGCTGAAGCCGATTGGACTCCCAATGTGACCACCATTGGCAATGAATTCCGCCTGGTGGTTTATGTACAGGGCATATGGGGAATGGATGAAGTGCACCAGGTTTGGTTCAGCGATTTGGAGAATGAACTGATTCCACAGTTGACGGTAGCTCCTCCGGAAGAGGAGCTGAAGGAAGAAAGCGTGGAATTGAAGGAAGAGTTTGAACTGTACCCGGTTCCTGCAAGTCAGCAGCTTACCATACAGTGGAGCGAAACCCTGGAACATGAGAAAACATGGACACTGGTTTCCTCTGCCGGACAAACTGTTCGAGCGGGTATGCTTCCCCCGGGAAAAGTGAAGGATGAAATTGATGTAACCGGCTTACAGGAAGGTATATATATGCTGAGAATTGAAGATACCGCCAGCAAAAGGCGTAAACAGCGGAAAATTCTAATACTAAAGTAGTTTTTTTTAAGTACACATGTTTTAAGGCCACTTTAGATTATTATTTTCAGGTAACCCCGGTGCATTTACATCGGGGTTTTTTCTTTGAATTTAGCAG
>CAYVSF010000463.1:0-2832 GCA_964453775.1 uncultured Bacteroidales bacterium | reverse complement strand
TTCCTGGCAGATACAAGCTTAGAAGTAGCAAGGCGTGTGCTTCGATTCGATCAAGCTAAAAAGGACCTGGACCAGGCGCTGGACCAACAACGCTTCGTTAACCTCTACATTATCTACGAAGAGGAAGTGACAGACCTGGTACGCGTAAACGGGGCGATTGAGGAGTTTAACCGAAAGGTGAAAGAAATCCAGGAAGACATGGAGCGCCATAGGTTCCGGAAGCGTCAACCCGCCTCCAAACTGGTAAATTACCTCTCGGATTTAGAGCACTACATTTTTAGTCATATGCTGAAAGGAACGATTCCCATCTCCAGAGGTAAAGAAATGAAATTCGTCTTCAACGAGAATAAGAAAGATAATGATCCGTTTATCAAGGAAACCTTGTTTAGGGACTGGATATCTTTTAGGATTTCTTATGATAAAAATGTTGGTTATACATTTCGCACTCACGGCTATTTATTTATTAATATTCATGAAGGTCATCCTGTCGAACGACTTAACTATTACATTATGTCTGCTAATCCCAAAGCCCAGGACAAACCAATTATGCCAATGGCCATCAACTCTGCTTCTCTAATAAGTCTGAATAACCTTCTCAATGAATTTGAAAACAAAGACGAATATCCAGCTATTCGAAAAATGTGGAACTACTATCAAATGGAACGCCTGAACTACGCGCGAGAAAAATCGTTCATAATCAATCCGGATAATTACAGGAACAATGCAGAGTATGTCTTTAAGCACTACCGGGAGTTTGAATTTACAGAAGACATTGAAAATTATAAATACCGAATTGCATTGCTCCTGGCGCATGTGGAAGCCTTCGACCTCTCCCTGCAACTACTGGAGGAACTTTACCTGGAAGGAACCAACAAAGCTGCCATTCGCGATTACCTGGTGATGTACTATAATACATCATTACAAAAAGGGAAAAAGCCTTTAAACCTTTTCTTTGAGGTAGAAGACAAGTTGAGCGACGAAGAATGGTGCAATCTCTTTGCGGGCTATCCGCGCATCAGCTTTCAAATGCTGGACAATCAGGATCTCCGGGAATACTATTGCAAGAAATGCCAGGAGTAGGTTTCCAAAGCTCCTGTTCTAAAACGCCACACGAAAAATTCGTGCGGCAGCGCTGCGCCTGGTAAGGGGCGTAAAAAGCCAACGATTGTCTTGCGGGCAGGCCCGGCTGAATGGCGCGCGCCCTGGGGCTGGTGTGAATGCCGAATCCATTGAATTTTCGGCAAGGAAGCTTGCCTCGCTTTGTTAGTTCCCCCCTTTTAGAACTGTTGTAAACTGGCACAGTTTGACCGGAATGGGTGGCACAAATTGAACCGTGTTATCCCGAAACACCTGTTTACTCAATGCAGGATTCAGATGTAGTGCTGCAAACTATCCGAATCCTTAGTTGTTAGCATTTCGGTGGATTTTATTCCAATATTATTTTCATCTATCCTATTCATATTTTCATTTATTCCCCTGCACCAAATACCAATTTATCCACGATTCTAACTGACTTACAGAATTAGGTCGCAGTAGTATTTCCCGTTTGTTGTTGAGTAAATATATGGTTGGAGTAGCAAATACATGGTAATCTTTTACAACAGGACTTTCCCATTTTTGGTAATCGCACATACTGATAAAAGGGAATACTCCTACAAAACTTTTAAATATCTTCTCATCTTCGTCAAGCGAAACGAAAACTACTTCAATGCTTTGTTCTTGCCATTTTTTGTAAAAATCTGATATTTTTAATAGTTCTTGCGGGCATTGAGGACACCAACTTGTTCCAAACACAACTACTGTATAATTGCTTTTTATGGCTGATAAACTTTGGGGAATACTCACGTTCTCATAACCCGGAGCAAAAATATCGCCTTTAAATTCAATATCCGGTGCTGTATTTCCTTTTTTCATGGCCCGGTAGCTTTCCAATTGTGCTGCAAAATCATTGTTAATGGTGCAGCCTTGTTCATTAAGCAGTTTCAACGCCAAATACTCCGAAGATTTAAACAAACTGCGTTTTTCAAGTAATTTGAACAGGTATCCGGTTATTTCATTCAATTTTTGTTCTTCCCATAAAAGATTTTCAACCATAATATCTATGGATTTATTCATTTCTATATATACCGAATCTAACGAGCGACCGCTGTTTTCGATTAACCAAAAATGGCTTTCAATAACTTCTTTCAGCAAACCGCTTTTGTATAGCCGTTTATCGGTGTAATCTATTTCTCTGAATGCATTGATAGTTGCCGGTATTTCTTCTGTGCGGTATTGGGCTATGGTTGAAACCAAACTCACCAATTTACGCAGGGGTAAATAATAGCTGACATAAGAACCTTTGGGTAAACTTGCCAAAAACAAATTGTCTTCGGCTTTTATGCGTTGTTTTTCTTTTTCAATTGCCTGTTTGGGAATTCCATGCACCGCAAAAAGTGAATCTTTCCTGTAAATTTTTGCCAGGTAATCCCATGCACTTAGGGTTTGTTCCCTTCGCGGATGCTCGGAGGCATATTGCTCAAAAAGCTTATTCTCATTACCTTCAAGAATCACAATACTTTCGGGTATTGCCAAACTTTCCCCTTTTAACTTTAAACTTTCTCCTGACAGTATTACAACAAAACTTTTATTGTCTTCCGACAAAAGATAAGCCATACCAAAGTCTTTTGTGCCGAAAGACAACTGAAACTGACCTTTTTCATTGGCTACTGTGCTGTCAATTGCATAAGTATCAAAACCGGTAAAGCCAACAAGTTTAATTTGTTGATTAGCAAATCCTGCAAATGTGCCTGTAATGTTTTGCCCGAAAGCAGTAAAAAGTTGAAAGTTTAT
>CAYVSF010000462.1:0-2836 GCA_964453775.1 uncultured Bacteroidales bacterium | reverse complement strand
TAATTAGAAATTAGACCTCGCTTGCGGCGAGACAGGAATTAGTCCTCCCCGCTACCGCGCGATTCTATCGCATGGTACACCTCCTTTCCCTTTTGAAATTAAAATGCCACACGATACACTCTGGCGGTAGCATTGTGAATTGTTTTTACCGCCCGGGGTACCACCCGCTGCCAACGGCCAATAGCTAAAAGCCAGGAGCCAAAAGCACTTTGCATCTTTGTCATTTATTTTTTTCTCTTCGGATTTGTATCTTTGTTAAAAACGAATAAGGCTTATGCTACGTCCTCCATTTTTACAAGCAGGTGATAAAGTTGGCCTGATGGCTCCCGCCAGAAAGGTTTCCCAAAAAGAGATGGCCCCTGCGTTGGCCGTTTTAAAAGACTGGGGTCTACGGGTAGAGGAAGGGTCCAGGCTGTATAATAGTCACCACCAGTTTTCCGGCACCGATGAAGAGCGGGCTGCCGATCTGCAGCAGTTTTTTGATGATCCTGAGATCAGGGCGGTTATTTGCGCCCGTGGTGGTTACGGGAGTATGCGCCTGTTGGAGAAGATCGACCTGAAAGGATTTCTGTCGGCTCCGAAATGGCTGGTAGGCTACAGCGACATCACTGCCATTCATGCCTTTCTGCAAAAAGAAGCCCGGGCGGAAAGTATTCATGCCACCATGCCACTCAATTTTTCCAATCAACAAGAAGGAATAGCGCTTAAAAGTTTGCATAAGGCCTTGTTCTTTGGAGACAACTGCTATACCTTTGGTCCGCATGCCTTTAACCGACCGGGAGAAGTGGAAGGTGAACTTATCGGTGGAAACCTCTCTATGCTCTATGCCATCCAGGGCACAAAATACGACTTTGACTACCGGAACAAAATACTTTTTATTGAAGATCTGGATGAGTATTTATACCACATCGATCGCATGATGATGAGCCTGCATCTCTCAGGAAAGTTAAAACAAATAAAAGCCTTAATCGTTGGGGGCATGAGCGAGATGAACGACAACAGCATCCCTTTTGGATTTTCGGCATACGAAACGGTTCAACGGGTTTGTGAACTTTACGATTTTCCTTTATGCTTCGATTTTTCTGCAGGCCATATTCGGGATAACCTGGCCCTCATCCTGGGAAGGAAAAGTGGGTTGAAAGTGGGTGCTACTGGATGTATGCTGGAAATGCCCTAGTATTATCTTCGGATACGCTCGTACTGATCCGGAATATGAAATAAATCCCCTTTCAATTCCTCCCTGGAAATGCGGGTGACTGCCATTCTGTTTTTTTCTTTGCGCAAAAGCGTTCGCTCAACAGACAGCATGGGAAAAAAGCCTTCCTCCTCCGGGATATACTCAAATAGGCGGTAGTTCTCTTCAATATGACTGAGGATCTTAATGAGATCGGTAAAGAAATAAAAATCGTTGTTAGTGACCCAAAAAGCCACTTCGGTATTGTTTTCCCTATCCCGAATTCGCCACTGGTAACAGTTAATACCATTTATCTGACGGGAATTGTCTGTTTTGATAAACTCATGATGCTCTTTTTTTTGGAGTTTTTTTTCGGAGAGGATGATTTCTGTAAACATTTTTTTATCGGGCTCCAGGGCATAAACGGTGTGGTTGGCGAGATCAATCAGAAGGGTCTCTATATCTTCTTTTTCTGTTCCATGGCGCTCTATTCTTACCCTGTTGTTTTTTACATAATAGGTATAATTGATGGTGTCGTAGCGGGTCTTTTGCACCATGTAAATGGAGCCTTCAAAATTATTTGCAGGAGCCTGTGATTCGCCTCCCAGCAAAAAAGACAAAATCAATAGTAAAAAATTCATACCCTAAGCATATTAACCCTTATATATAATATCGTAAATTTGTAGGAAAGGTTACAATTTCATCCTTTATAAACTGACGATCATGAGCACAAAAAGTTGGAACTTTGGTAAAGAAGCCGAAAACCATGCTGCTGGCTATATGCAAAAACAAGGATATCAAATACTTGAACGCAACTGGCATTTTGGGCATAAAGAATTGGATATCATCGCTAAAAAAGGGAATGAGCTGGTGATTGTAGAAGTAAAAGCCCGGGGGACCGAAAGATTTGAACATCCCCTGGATGCCGTTAATAAAAGGAAACAGCGTTTCATGGTAGAAGCGGCAAACGTTTATGTAGAAGCCAAAGACCTGGATGTGGATACCCGCTTCGATGTGATTAGCATCATTCCTGAGAATGGAAAATTCCACCTGGAACATTTGGAGGACGCGTTTCAGCCGCATATGATTTAGTAGCAGTGGCAGTGGCGGTGACCCTGGGGGTAGTGGTAAGTAGTAGGTAGTAATTAGTAATTAGCGGGTTCCAGGAAGATAGAGGTTTTGCTGTTGCAAGAAGCTGTTGGCTGTTGGCCATTGGCAGTGAAGTGGTTCCCTGTGGGAAGTAGTCACTAGTAATTAGAAGGTATTGTAAACTTTTGTGTGTCTTTTATCTTCTGCGCTGACTGGAAATTGTTCTAGAGCCAGAGAACCATTTTTGCCAACAACTAAAAGCCAACAACCTCTCTGCGCAACTCCCCGGCAAATTTCTTATCTTTGACCCTATCGCTTCAAATTAATAAGAATGAATATTGAAGATTTTCGCAATTATTGCCTGAGCAAGCCCGGAGTGGAGGAAGATTTTCCTTTTGATGAGACCACATTGGTATTTAAAGTGATGGGTAAAATGTTTGCCCTTACCGACCTGGAAGATGACTTTTCTGCCAATCTTAAGTGCGATCCGGAACAGGCCCTGGCCCTTCGGGAAAAACACCCCGGAGAAGTACTTCCCGGATACCACATGAACAAGCGGCACTGGAACACTAT
>CAYVSF010000461.1:0-2839 GCA_964453775.1 uncultured Bacteroidales bacterium | reverse complement strand
TATTTTCTGAAAAACAGTAGCTGTAGCACCTGTCAGTTCCCTTATTTTATCAACAACATCATAATTCTGGTATACAGCGTTACTGTCCAATAAAACCGAAGGAATATCCACTTGTTTTGATGAACCCGTTATCTGATTGACAGCCTGTACGGTTTTCATTTGTGATTCATCAAATACGAGATCGCCCTGTGCATAGAACACCTCATGTGCAATTTCAAGGGCATTCTCAACATAATTTTGATTTTCCTTAACCTGTACATCAATCAACTCAACGATATCATCAAGTTGTTCATACATTCTGTTATCGGAAGTTTCTATAATGTCCTTTTTAGTAGCCTGATAGTTATAAACAGAGAAAGCACCCAAAAGAATAATAACTACAACACTAATGATGACATTCAGTCTTGTTCCTATTTTTATATCATTTAATCTCATACTGTAAACTTTTTATCAATTAAAAACTTTCATAATCCTCATCACGAGGTTTCTTCTTCGCGTCCTTCTCTTCATTAAACATTTTCAAATCGAACCCCTTTTCCTCACTATCCTTCTTCTCTTTGGACTCCTTTAAATCGGATTTTTCTTCTTCCTGCTGCTCTTCTTCGACCTTCTTTGGCCTGGGAGCTTGCGCAGGTTCTTCCTCGTACTTCGCAGATTCCTGTTTAAGGGTTTTCTTTGTACTTTTCTTTGATTGGGCTTTCCCTGTTTCAAAGTATGAGATATTTTGTTTCAGCTGATCTGCCTGGCTTGCCAGCTCTTCTGAGCTGGTGGCCAGTTCTTCAGATGCAGCAGCATTTTGCTGGGTAACCTGATTTAATTGCTGTATTGCATTATTCACTTGCTCGGCCCCACTGTTTTGCTCCATGCTGCTGGCAGAAATTTCCTGTACAAGTTGCGCCGTTTTCTCAATTTCAGGAACAATTTCCTCCATTAAACGGGTAACTTCTTCATTCACATCAACGCTTGATTTAGATAGTACATCTATCTCATCAGCTGCGATTTTACTTCTTTCTGCAAGTTTTCGCACTTCGTTTGCAACAACCGCGAAACCTTTTCCATGTTCTCCGGCCCTGGCTGCCTCAACTGCAGCATTTAAAGCAAGAATATTGGTCTGAAAAGCAATATCATCAATAATCGATATTTTCTCAGCAATTTCTTTTATGGCATCCCTGCTCTCCTGTGCCGATTGCATAATCTCGCGCATTCCTTCTGCAGCTTTCACAGAAATCTTATCGGTCTGCTGTGCATTGTCGGTATTCTGCTGAATATTCGACACCATTTCTTCCATGGATGATGAAACTTCTTCGGCTGAAGAAGCCTGTTCACTTGCTCCCTGTGACATTTCCTGGGAGCTGGAGCTCATCTGCTGACTGGCCGAGGCAATATTATCTCCTCCTGCATTAACACTCTCAACAACCTCCCGTAAGCGCACTATCATCCTATTCAATGCATCAGAGAGCATGCCTATTTCATCCTTTTGGTTAATATCCAAAGTTGCTGTAAGGTTGCCATCAGCCACACGCTGAGCAAAAACAACGCCTCTGTTCAATGCTTTTGATATGCTTCGTGAGAAAATACTGACAATGAGCACAAAAACGCCAACAGCCAATAGAACCCCTATAATTACACTCCAACGGATTTGATCCAGGTATTGAAATAATGTCTCCTCGTAAAAGGAAGCCACTACATAAGAATCGATAGGTTCATAGTATTCAAAATACTGGTATTTCCATCTTCCCTGCTCATTTTCGGGCCACTTGTAACGGGTCTTGCCTATATCCTGGTCGCTTTCCATTATTTGCTGAAAAAAGTTATATTCAGCTGCGCTTTCACCTTCCAGGGTGGGATGAATAATAAAAGTCCCTTCGCTTGAAACCATAAAGGGATATCCATCTTCAAAATACACTTTCCCGTCGAAAATATCTTTTAATGTGGTAAGGTTTTTTTCTTCAATTCCTACTCCAATCATCCCCTCTACCTGTCCATTTATCCAAATGGGCGCATAGGCCGTTAAAAACCACTCATCCACAACTATTGCCCTTCCGCTGTATTCAAGTCCCTGGTTAACCGATTGTGCTACGGGAGAATTGCTGGGAACAAATGTTCCAATTTCTCTTGTTCCACTTTCATCTTTAACAGTTGTTGCAATTCTCAAATACCCTCCTGCTACTTTTTGAAAAATGGAAGCTTCGGCAGTAGACAACTCCTTCAGTTTATCCGTCAATGCATTATTCAACTGTAGCTTCTGATCGTTATATAACCAGGTATTCAGCTCGAAACTTTTGCCCCGGGCATCAGAGCGTATTGAGGATTTTTCAGCTGTTGTAGTGATGTTGCCCATTTCTGTAAGCTGGTATTTCGCCAGCTCTAATGCAGCATTTACTTTCTTTTGATTTTCTTTGATTTGTACATCGATGATACTAACTAAATCATCCAATTGCTCATACATGCGCAAATCAGCATCGTTAATTATTCGTTCTTTATTGGTCGTATAAGTATAAATACCTAAAGTACCAATAATGATGATAATAGCCAGACTTAAGATAAGGTTAAGCCTGACGCCTATTTTCATGTCATTAATTGATTTCATAATTTTGGATTTGTTGTTGCTTAAGGTAAATGTTGGTTGTTGTTTTTATTTCATAGCGTAATTATTAGGCATCCTTTGGTTCTTCCTTTTCCTCCTTGGCCACATTCATCTCATGTTCGCCCTCAGCAGTCTTTTCTTTTACATCCTGTATTTCATCCACAGAAAAAACCTTATCCATATCGAGAAGCATAATGAATTTCTCATCTAGCTTCGCCATGCCATAAATAAATTCCGATTTATATTTACTCC
>CAYVSF010000460.1:0-2840 GCA_964453775.1 uncultured Bacteroidales bacterium | reverse complement strand
ATTGCACGCAAGCAAGTCTCCTTTGCAGATAAATACCATTCTGGGTTCTTGCGTAGCCGTATGCTTGTATGATCCGGTTCGGAAATGGGGAGGAATGTGTCACTATATGCTGCCTTTGTGGAATGGAGATGGACTTGCAAGTCCCAAATATGGAAACATTGCTATTGAACGTTTAAAAGATAAATTAGTAGGATACGGAAGTAAAAAACATGATATCAAGGCAAAGGTTTTCGGAGGTGGTGAGGTGATTGATATTAAACATCAACATTTTAATATAGGCAAAAGAAATATCGAATTGGCCTATGATGTTTTAAAAGAGATGAAGATTTCTGTGGTAAGCTCAAGCACAGGCGGAAAGTTGGGGCGGAAGATAATTTTCAATACTTTTACGGGAGAAGTGAGACAGCGTTATGTGAAACGACAAATACTTGAAAACAAATAGCCATAGAAGGCTATCTAAGAAATTATTTGTTTATGGAAAAGAATAAGCTTCGTGTTCTGGTTGTTGATGATTCAGCAGTTGTTCGGCAGAATCTTTCCGAAATTATTAATGATGATCCACAACTAGAGGTGATGGCAACAGCCTCTGATCCCTATATGGCTGCAAAAAAAATCAGTAAAGAAGTGCCTGATGTCATTACACTTGATGTAGAGATGCCACGTATGGACGGTTTAACTTTTCTAAAAAAGATAATGTCCCAGCATCCCATACCGGTGGTTATCATATCCAGTCTTACTGAAAAAGGGACTGAAACAGGACTCAAAGCACTGGAATACGGTGCTGTTGAGATTATTACCAAACCCCATATGTATACCCTGGAATTTTTTCACGAGGCAAAAGTGCGGATTTGTGATGCGATAAAGGCAGCTGCTGTGGCTAAAATAAAAAGACGAAACATTCCCAGTCCATCCATCAGTGTTGAACCTAAATATACTGCAGATGCTGTAATTCCTAAAGTGGCATCAAAAAGTATGATAAAAACCACCGAGATCGTTATTGCCGTTGGGGCTTCTACCGGTGGAACAGAGGCTCTTACAGACTTTCTTAAAGCATTGCCGCCCGATTCACCCGGAATTGTTATTGTGCAGCATATGCCTGAAAAATTTACAAGCTCTTTTGCAAACCGATTGGATGAGATCTGCAGAATCTCTGTAAAAGAAGCAGTGAACGGAGATACGGTAATACGGGGACGCGCTTTGATAGCCCCGGGTAACTATCATACTTTATTAAAGCGAAGTGGTGCCAGGTATTACGTGGAAGTAAAAAACGGCCCTTTAGTTAATCGTCACAGACCCTCAGTAGATGTATTGTTTCGCTCCACTGCCAGGTATGCAGGAACGAATTCCATCGGTATCATCATGACGGGTATGGGCGATGATGGAGCCAGGGGTATGCAGGAAATGAAGGAGGCAGGTGCCTATAATATAGCCCAGGATGAAGCCTCATGCGTGGTCTATGGAATGCCAAAAGAAGCCATCCGTTTGGGGGTTGTTGATAAAGTTCTGCCTCTTGAGAATATAGCTTCTTTTGTTATATCAAAATCCAATAAATTATAATTTGTGACAAAAAAAGAGAAAAACGAATTTGGCATTAAAGAGGAAAAACCACATTTGAAAGGATTTTACCGCATTGTAGCATGGTGTTCCGGCGCCCGATTGTATCTGCTCGATCGTTGTCCAACCGACTATAACCGTTTCTTGGGAATTGGAGCCATTGTTATTATGACAGGCCTAATGGCTGCTTTGTCTGGAGGATATGCTCTTTATACCATATTTGACAGCTATTGGGCGGCCATTTTATTTGGAGCGCTTTGGGGGGCGATGATCTTCTTCCTGGATTGGTACATTGTTTCCAGTCTGAAAAAAGAAACTAAATTCTATCGTGAATTTATTACGGCACTGCCCAGGATAATTCTTGCCGTACTAATTGGTGTGGTGATTTCAAAACCTCTGGAATTAAAACTTTTCGAAAAAGAGATAAATCAGGAAATTGCTCGAATGCAAAGGGAAAATTCAATTAACTACCTTTCATTACTGGAAGATGAATACCGTGAAATTGATGACCTGAAGAATGAAAATGAGCAGTACCGTCTGGAAATAGAAAATAAAACGGAGCAACGAAATCGTCTGTTTGAGATGATTGTAGCAGAAGCAGAAGGTCGAAGCCCAACACAACGGGTTGGGAAAGGTCCGGTATATCGCGAAAAGAAGGAGGAGTATGACAGGGTGCAACAGGAGCTGGAAAAACTTCGCGAAATGAACCTTTCAAGAATTGAGCGTAACAATAACCGTATAGTTACCTTGCAAAAGGCAAAAGATGAGTTATTGAACGAAGGAGATGAAATTCATTCTGCTGCTGGTGGTTTTCTTGGACGTCTGAATGCTATTTCCCGTTTATCAGAGCGCGATAAATCTGTAAAAGCTGCAAATATTTTTATTATTCTTCTTTTTGTCTTTGTTGAAAGCGCCCCTATGATTGTCAAACTTATGTCCAGACGTGGAGCTTATGATGCACTTTTAGATGCAGAAGAGATAGAATCGGGCCTGGCCTCCCGGGAACGAAAAGAAACAAGCATTCAAAACTTCGCAGTTCGACTTAATGAAATGAGAGATATGCAGGAGTACCGGGTGGAACTAAAAACATCTGCCGAAAAAAATAAACTGGAAAGCCTTTTCAAGGCTCGCTTTCAGCTGGATGAAAAACAAATTGAAATCTGGAAAAAGAAGAGAATGGACGACATTAAAAGTAAGGAAAACGGGTTTCTGAAAGAACTGGATAATATTGTCGGCAAGGATTTTGAAATTTATTCCTGACCTCATAGTAATTTGTGGAAAAGAAT
>CAYVSF010000459.1:0-2843 GCA_964453775.1 uncultured Bacteroidales bacterium | reverse complement strand
TGTATTACAGTGTGTTGCAGTCTTTTTGTTCGGCGGTGAAGATTTCTGCACCAGCCTTGACCTGCAAACAGCGAATTAATGTTAATTTTGTAAACATGTGGCAAATTATCTATTACCTGGGCATAAAAAGCTATTCTTTATTAATTAGAATAATGGCACTTTTTAACCCTAAAGCAAAAAAATGGGTAAATGGACGGAGTAATCTTTTTGCAAAACTCCGTAATGCTATTCCGGATCACAGGCCTGTGGTTTGGTTTCATTGTGCATCTCTGGGAGAATTTGAGCAGGGAAGGCCACTAATCGAGACTTACAGGAAAAAGAATCCCAATCATTTTATTCTGCTTACTTTTTATTCGCCATCAGGATATGAAATCAGAAAGGATTATACCGGGGCGGATGCCGTTTTTTACCTTCCACAAGATTCGCCCTCCAATGCCCGAATGTTTTTGGATATTGTTAATCCCCAAAAAGTGTTTTATATAGAATATGAATTTTGGTATTATTATATACATGCCATCCATAAACGACAAATACCTTTCTATATGGTTTCTGCCATATTTAGAGAATCACAGGTTTTTTTCAAACCCTGGGGAAGCTTTTTTAGAAAGATATTGAAAAAAGTGACCTGGTTCTTTGTGCAGGATGAAAATTCGGCCAGCTTGCTTCAATCCATTGGGATTGATGCTTATACCATAAGTGGTGATACCCGCTTTGATCGTGTCCTGGAACTGGCCGGCAAGCCTGCAAAGCTTTATGGAGTAGATGAATTTATCCAAAATCACCCGGTTTTTATTGCCGGTAGCACCTGGCCAAAAGATGAATCCATCATTCTTGGACAAATTGATTTTTTTTATCGACAAGGCTGGAAAGTAATCCTTGTCCCTCATGAAGTTGAAGAAACACATATCAGGCAGATCATTTCTAAAATCCCTGGTGATATAAAATATGCCTCCTATTCAGATGACACCTCAAACTGGCAGGAAGCTGATATCCTTATCGTAAATAAAGTAGGCCTGTTATCTGGTCTTTATCAGTATGCTTCTTTGGCTTATATTGGGGGAGGTTTTGGAAAGGGAATTCACAATATCTTAGAAGCCGCAACCTACAGCCTGCCGGTTATTTTTGGGCCCCATCATAAACAATTTAAAGAAGCCGTGGATCTTTTGAGAATTGGCGGCGCTTTTAGTATAGAAGGCGAACAAGATTTTATCCCTCTGCTGAAAAGATTCCTCGACCAACCCACTGTGAGGGAAAAGGCGGGTTCAATTGCCCGGCAATATGTTGAGCAACAAAGTGGAGCAACATCTGCAATTCTCTCTCATATGGATGCTTCAGACAGCAAAAAGTGATCCAGATCATCACTTTTGGGTAGGTAATCTCAGTTAATTAATGTTGAATTTGGGATGAAAAGCTCTTAAATTTGCTATTACGTTGCTAAACAACCCTAAAACCACAATTTCAAATCGTAAAACATGCATCATTTCCTAGCGCGTTTTTTTGCATTTCTTATTGTTGTTGGTCTTCCATTCACGGTAAGTGGACAGGGCGATTTTTCGAAGGACGATACAAAGAAACTTGAAAAAGCCCGGAAGCTAAATAAGGAAGCAGATGAACTTGTTCTAAAAGCTTCGGAAGTTTACCAGGAGATTAGTGAACTTAGGGATGAGGATGCGGAGAAAAATCAGAAGAAAATAGATAAGCTTACCAGTAAAGCCCTTGGTTACCAAATAGAATCGCTCGAAAAACAAAAAGAAGCCAATATCAACCTCTACGAAGTTTACAAAAATCAGGTGGAGGATTTTCGTAAAGAACGTTCGGGTGATGCTGATTTTCCCACCGAAGCAAAACTTTTGGAAGAACAGGCCGATGAGCTTTTTTACAGGGCCGAAGCACTGCGTAATGAAGCTTATGACATTAAAGAAGAGAATTTTACAAAATACAATAAGCTGTCCCAGGCCCAGGAATACGAAAAAGAAGGACTGGATAAGTATATTAATGCCTACGACATCTATACCGGAAAAGTAGAGTCGCAAATAATGGAGGCTGGAAAAGAAGCCCTAAGTGAAGCTGTTCCGGACGTAGTAATCAACGAGGATCTTTTGAAAGACTATATGGATTACCTGGTAGCAACGGATCAGTGGTCACTAATCGATGCGTTTTATGAATACAGGGAAGAGGGTTCTCTATCCGAAAGTCTGAAGGAATCGTTGCATGCTTATAGCCAGGGTGAAATCATGGAACAGGAAGAGAAAGAAATAAAGACCGAGCTCGCAAGCGAAAGCAGTGAATCGCTTGTGGAAGAAGAATTGATGACCAGCGAAGAAGAACCATTTGAAGAAACCACAACAGCAGAGCTTCAACAAGAGAAAGAGGAGCCCATATACACGCCAATCGAAGATCAGAATGCTGAAAGTAAAGAAGAGTTAATGCAGGAGTCCGGAACTTACCTGGTACAAATTGCCATGGATAAGCATACCCTGTCCCAGGGAACGCTGCAAAAACTGTACAAGGAAAACCGTGATATTGAAATTATTAATGAGGAAGGTTGGAAAAAATACTCCATTGGGGAGTTTCAAACCTATGAAGATGCAGAGGCCTTTAAGAAGGAATTGAAGGTGCCCGAAGCATTTATCGTATCTGCCGATCAGGTTGAAAAGGCGGATGCTGCGGAGGAAGAACCCGTGCAGGAGACGGTTGCAGAGGTTGATGAGGAATACTCTGTTGAACCTGTTGCAACAGCAGGATACGATTTCCAGGTGCAAATAGCTGCTGATCGGTATGGCTTGTCGGATCAACAGCTCAACGATATCTATTCCGGTTCCGACCAGGTGTTTGAATTGCAG
>CAYVSF010000458.1:0-2860 GCA_964453775.1 uncultured Bacteroidales bacterium | reverse complement strand
TAACTGAAGGTGATTCGGTAATTAAAAATATGGCCGATCATGTCATCGAAATTCCGGAAAGCCTGGAAGAATTGGCGCCCTTATTAACTGTTATTCCATTGCAATTGCTTAGCTACTACATAGCGGTTTACAGAGGTTGCAATGTCGATCAGCCGAGGAATTTGGCAAAATCAGTAACCGTAGAATAAAAAGAAACCCTATAAAGAATGAAAGGCCTGGGTTACCGGCCTTTCATCTTTTCCTATCTCTCCTGATATTGTTTTTTGTAGTAGCTTTCATACTCCCCACTAAGCACATGTTCGAGCCAGGAAGCATTCTCAAGATACCAATCTACGGTTTTTTCAAGTCCCTCCTCAAACTGCAATGAAGGAGACCAATTTAATTCCTTTTCAATCTTCGAAGAATCAATAGCATATCGTAAATCATGCCCTGCGCGATCTTTCACAAAAGTAATTAGCTCTGCGGATTCCCCATCTTTTCGATCCAACTTTCGATCCATTATTTCACACAATTTGTGGATCAAATCAATGTTGGTCCATTCATTCTTCCCCCCAATATTATAGGTTTCTCCCACTTCTCCTTTATGAAAAATCATATCAATAGCAGCTGCATGATCATTCACGTAGAGCCAATCTCTTACATTCTCACCTTTACCATAAATTGGAATACTTTTTTTCTCTTTGATATTATTTATAGCTAATGGAATTAATTTTTCCGGAAATTGATTCGGACCATAATTATTGCTACAATTCGATAGTACGACAGGTAGCTTATAAGTATGATTGAAAGCCCTAACCAGGTGATCTGAAGATGCTTTGGAAGCAGAATAAGGACTTTTGGGATCATATGGGGTCTCCTCAGTGAAAAGACCTGTTTCTCCAAGTGACCCATACACCTCATCGGTAGAAATATGGTAGAATAATTTACCCTTCGCGTCTTTCCAAATTTCACGTGCAGCATTTAAAAGATTTACAGTACCCATGATATTCGTCTTAATGAAAGCATTTGGATCGGATATGGAACGATCCACATGAGATTCTGCTGCAAGATGAATAACTCCATCGAATTTATACCTTGTAAAAAGCTCCATTATTTTATCCAGGTCTGTTATATCTGCCTTGATAAAGTGATAATTCGGTTTGTTTTCAATGTCCTTTAAATTCTCCAGGTTTCCTGCATAAGTAAGTGCATCCAGGTTATAAATATGGTAATCGGAATAATTTCTAACAAACCTTCTTACCACGTGAGACCCAATAAAACCGGCTCCCCCGGTAATTAAAATTTTTCTTTCCAAAACTTTTATTTTTTATTTCGATAATATTTTTCCCATTTCCAGGCAGAATTTAAAGCATCCGCCAAGGATAATTCTGCTTTCCAACCTAATTCTTCATTTGCCCTGGCTGTTTCTGCCCAAACCTGTTCCACATCCCCCGGGCGTCTCTCTGTAATACTGTAATTTAATGATACACCGGTACTCTCGATGAAAGTTTTAATCACTTCTAAGACGGATGCACCTTCACCTGTTCCTATATTAAAAACTTCCCAATCAGACTTCCCTTTTCCAGAAATCATTCTCTCAATAGCCACGACATGCGCTCTTGCTAAATCCACAACATGAATATAGTCCCTAATTGCCGAACCATCAGGCGTATTATAATCATCACCAAAAACTTTAAGCTCCTTCCTCAAGCCTATAGCTGTCTGTGTTATGAATGGTACTAAATTATCAGGGACACCCAATGGTAGCTCCCCAATCTTTGCAGAAGGATGCGCTCCTATCGGGTTAAAATATCTTAAGGCCATGGCATTGAAATTCTCCATGGACTTTATAAAATCAGAAATGATCTCTTCTGAAATCTGCTTTGTATTTCCATAAGGAGAAATTGCTTGCTGTACAGGAGCTGTTTCATCGACTGGCAATTTTTCGGGCTGACCATAAACGGTACAAGATGATGAAAATACTAAGAAAGGAATCTGAAACTGCTTCATCCCTTCCAGTATGTTAAGTAGGGATTGCAAATTATTCCTGTAATACTTTAATGGTTTATTCACCGATTCTCCTACTGCTTTGTATGCAGCAAAATGAATGAATGCTCTAATTCCACTATATTTTTGAAGAAAGGCATTGAACCTGTTTTGATCGCAGATATCAAATTCCTCAAAATGCGGACGCTTTCCTGTTATACTTTCTATTCCATCCAGTACAGACTTTTCAGAATTGCTTAAATTATCTACAATGACTACTTCAAAGCCACGGCTTTGCAATTCCACAACCGTGTGGGAACCAATATAACCAGTGCCTCCTGTAACGCAAATTAAATTCGCCATAACCAGCCGTTTATCAATACCTAGCTCTTGTAAGAAAAATTATTTTTCTATCTTTGCTTGAGCAAAAATAAGTGTTTTGAAGCTAAAAACTCACATAGAATCCTACCTTTTTAAACATCAGGGAATTGTAATTCCCGGAATCGGAGCGCTTATACCCGAATATCAGGCAGCCAGGTATGATGAAGAAAAAAAAGTTTTTATGCCTGCGCATGTAAAATATTCTTTCAACAACTCTATCCATCAGGTCCCCGAGGATTTCATCAACTATATTTGTGAAAAAGAGAACCTAACAGTTGAAGAGACAACGAAATTTATAAACGAACAAAGCAAAAGTCTTAAACAAAGAATTCAAAGTGGTGAAAAAATAATCATCCGGGGAGCCGGAACATTGCTGAAAGCGAAAAAAGGAATTGAATTTAGACCCGAAAGGCAGTCAGCAAGCCTGAAGGATTATGGATTGGAGAGTATCAAAGCCATCAGATATACCGAGCGCCAGGAAAGCTCTACGGATAAGAAATCCAAATCAAAAAAA
>CAYVSF010000457.1:0-2861 GCA_964453775.1 uncultured Bacteroidales bacterium | reverse complement strand
ATATGTTTAATAAACATGTAAATAAAAAACTTTATAAATTACAACAAGTAAAAGATAGAATCCCAACAACTTCGGTTCTGCATACGACAGCAAATACTCCGGAAAATTGGTGTAATTCTCATTCGCTCCTATCACATAGAGAATTAGAAAATAAATGACGATAAAAAACAGAAACGCAATGGTGAAAGTAAGCATGCGCTTTAAATAAGTTAACATGGGTTCATTCGTTTAAGGTTAATATTATCTTCCAAAAATATAAAATAAACCATTCATAGAACAAGCCTATCCTTATTTTCTCCTCTTTTCCACAAAGGAATTTCATTATTTGGATAATGGGTATTAAGTTTTAAACTCACTTCTAAATATACGCCCCGGAGTTGCTTTGATAATACCTGATTGAATTTAAGTTCCAGGTAAGATAAAGCTATGATGAGGAAGACATAGAAAACAGGCAGATGGTATTGTTTTGAGATGTATATGCTCATGATCCGGGAAATTTCACTCCCCAAGTATTTTCTGAAGTTGTTCTTGCAGATTTTTCTGCTCATTGCTGTTTTCTAAATAATACAACTGCTCATTCATTTTCCAGCCAACAAGCACTCCTTCTTCATCACTCCTGCTACTTACATTAGCATGTACTGCCTCCGGATGATACAGAATCTTTACCTGCGATAAAAAATACCCTTCTTCCATAAGTCGTTTCAGAATCTCTTCAAAGGCATCTTTGCTGGAAGAAACTAAATAAAAATTGAGAGCGTGCTTCTCTGAGTCAGTAACTTCCAGGTATTCAACCTTTTTTAGAATATGGGTCAATAAATCGGTGCGATCTTCTCCATAAACTTTGTCATAAGGGCTGATATGTGCGAAATAGGAAAAATCTCCGGGCTTCTTAATAATAAAAGCGGTGCAACTCGAAACCCCGTGAGTATAGACCAATTGGTTGTTGTCGTTTCTTCGAAATTCGTCCATATCTATTTCTATGCCATCCTCCCTGTTGAGTCTGCCCATCTTTGCAAGAGCTTCTTTTTGCAAATTTATCTGCTCTAACATCCCGGTTATTTTTTCAGGATACTGGAGAAAATAATTGGTGATTAACTCCTCTTCATCCATCTTGGAAATGATCAGCCATTGACTTCCCAAAAAATCAAAAACCTCAAAAGAACTTAGCACCTTGTGCCCACGATAATCAACCACTGCTTTATGTCCCTTTCCTTCCTTAAATTTAGCATCAATGTTCTCTTTGGCCAACTGCTCTTTTAAAATGGTTGACTCCGCAATAAATCGTGAATCGGTTAACATATAATGATCCTGGTTCACAAGAAATACCTCATGCGTCTCGCCAATATCCTGATGAAGACAAAACATATTGTTAATTTTGTCAATAGAGAACTGTAAAACTATCCAACCAAGTTGTCCTTTTTCATCCTTCACCGGCTCGATAAAAAAAGCGGAGGGTTCTCCCGATATTTCATAAAACTGAAAGTCGACGAAAGAATGGGCTGGACGGGTTTTCATCTTTTTAGAAAGTGCAGTATTTTTTAAACGGTCCTTAAAAATATTCTTCTTGTAATCATTTTCTTTACGAATCGTATAGAATATTTCTCCCCTTGCATCAACAAAGAGCATATCATAAAAAGCATGGTAC
Source organism: uncultured Bacteroidales bacterium (assembly GCA_964453775.1). Classification (GTDB taxonomy): domain Bacteria; phylum Bacteroidota; class Bacteroidia; order Bacteroidales; family UBA12077; genus CAYVSF01. The sequence goes on along the minus strand of CAYVSF010000457.1, from coordinate 1,216 downwards.
TTTACAATATAATGCTCGCGGAATTGTTGTTTTAGTGCTTTTGTTTCGCGCAGCAGCTTGTCTGGAAAATTATCTCTGTCCTTAATCTCCTGAAAGGCATGAATGGTTTTAAAAAATTTCAGTGTGAAGGTATCTTCCTGGATCTTTCCGGCTCGTTTCTGCACCCCGGTTAAATAAGAAACCAATTGTCCTTTTCGTGCGACACGTGCACTGTCCAACATCCTGTAATTCTCTTCCTTATATTCCGGATAGCTAAATTCCTGCGGCTCTGCAGGCTCCTGGCAAGATAAAAGGAACAAAAAAACTGGCAGCAACAGGAACGTAAAGGGGTAGTTACATCTCATCTTATTTCTTTTTTTATCTTATTTAATCCTGCATTTATTTTCAATCGCTATCGGCATGCAATACGCGAGCTCTTTACCTCAGGATTTCTATTTCTCGTTGAATAAACTCCCGCAATTGCCGGGGGTTTTTTCCGGTTATTTGGGAATAAGCCCCTGAAAGCGCAGGTGTTTTTTGAAAACGGGGCAAAAAGTGCAACATCAGCATTACAAAAATATAATTCCATGTCACCCCCTCCTTACGCTTGCGGAAAACAAAAAAAATAACACCTGGATTGCTATGTTTTATTTCCCTTTTTAGTTCTTCTGATAAAATATCGGCCACCTCATAGAAATCCAGCTGCTCCTCACCTGTTATTTCAATCGCTGTATTCTCATAAGCGTTAAAATTACGTAAAACGATAGCTGCTAATTCTGCAATATTTTTCACATCTACCCAGTTAAACTTAGCCTTGCCTGCAGGAAGAAATATTTCATTCTTATTTCTGATATCACCTAACAGTGTTGTGGTTAAATTTTGCATAAAATAACCTGGCCGAAGAAATACATAAGGGAGATTATATTCAAGCAGCAGCTTTTCAATTTTATGATGTGGAATAAGCTTGCTTTTTTCTGCGCCCTGTACGGATAGAAAAACCACTCCTTTTATGCCGGTTTTTTTAGCAGACTCCAGTACAGGTCTAAAGTATTTATTCACATCGGCTAATTGCGGAGGACGAAGTAGAAAAAGGAGATCGACTTCTTTTAAAGCCGCTTCATGAGTCTTTCGATTAGCAAAATCAAACGCTACCGCTTCAACATTTTGCTGATTGACAAATTGTTTTTTGCCCTTTTCTAAATTACGCACACCCGCAAGGATGGTAACATGCTTATAA
>CAYVSF010000456.1:0-2866 GCA_964453775.1 uncultured Bacteroidales bacterium | reverse complement strand
AAATTGTTTGATGAAGGTGGGAAATTTTATACAGAGGAAAAATTAATTGAGATGTATGAAATCATGGTTAAGATAAGAAAAATCAACCAATTGCTATCGGTATATTGAAAAAGCAGCCTTAATACAGCTGCTGCCACAGAAATAAACAATAAATTTATAACAGCCAGTCGTGAAAAAGGAATTTTATTTTGCAGTCGTGCATAAATGGTAGTTAATACAATCCCGACAACACCGGAAACCAGATAGGCCCTGGGAATCATATCTGCCGGGTAAACGGTTAAGAACAAGGCATGCGCTCCCACATCAAATGCGCCATAAAAAATACCCAAAAAAACAGATTGGATGAGAAAGAAAAGAACACTGGAACGTTCCTGTTTTTCAATGTTAAGAGCTGCAAAAACACCTTTTGCCATGATTGTGTGGAATTTTGTGTTAAGGTACTAATTAAAATAATCATTTTCAACAGCTTTGGATGACTTAAAATCCATGATTGATAAATGAGTGAAAACCAGAGATGAAAATACGCTTATTCCTGATAAACATTTAAAGCTTTTATAAATTTGATTGTAAAAGATATATAAGTAATTAAAAAAACAATTCACGAAAGGAATAGATAAACTAAATTGTGAATTAACTAAATTGTACATATCTTTATATGAGAATTTAAGGATTATGTTTAGAGATAATGCTACCACACCCGACAAGTATAAAGTACGAAGGGAATTTGTATTTGTCATTCTTTCCGGTTTATTCGTTGGGTCATTGGCCATGTTAAACATTTTAGGACTCTCACGTCTTATTGATCTCTCCTTCCAGATCAATGGAACTACAGTTCCTTTCATGGTTTTTGTAGGCGTTTTACCCTATCCTATTACCTTTTTATGCACCGACTTCATTTCTGAGCTTTATGGTAAAAAAAGGGCCAATATGGTGGTTTGGGTGGGGCTGCTAATGAACCTGTGGGTGCTTTTCATATTGTGGTTTGCAGGGAAACTTCCCGAAAGCCCGCAAGTGGACAGCACAGCTTTTTTCAGAATTCGGGAGCTTACTTTTGGCGCAACTGCTGCATCCATGATTGCTTACCTTACAGCACAATTTGTTGACGTGCATATTTTCCACTTCCTGAAGAAAATTACCAGGGGAAAACATCTTTGGCTAAGAAATAATGGTTCCACACTCACCAGTCAGATGATCGATTCCATTGCCGTGGTGCTTATTACCTATTACGGGGCGCAGGCCATTGATCTTCATCCGGACACACATGTATTTTCATTCCTTTCAATGTTAATCCTTTCCAATTATGTCTTCAAAATGACCTCGGCCTTACTCGATACTGTTCCCTTTTATATAGGTGTAAAACGGCTTAGCAAGTACCTCAATATCGATCCCATGAGTACGCTCAAAAATAAAAACCCTAAGCGCTAAATTACAAATCGTCTGTTTTACAAGGGCAGAAACCAATCTTTAAAGAAATATTTTTCTATTCTGATTTTATATTGTATCCTTGCTTTCCAATAATTGCATGCTATGATAAAAGTTGTTCTGATCATGACAGCCGGCATCCTGGTCGGTTATCTGCTTCGAAGCAAAAAAAGATTGATCCTGGGTTCTGAAAAGATGACGATATGGGCCATCTATCTCCTGCTATTTCTGCTGGGTGTGGCCATCGGCAGTGATGAAAGAATTGTGCAAAACCTCCCTAAACTGGGTTGGGAAGCCTTTCTTCTGACAATCGGCGGTGTGGCAGGAAGTATAATTCTTGCTTCCCTTACGTACCGGTTCTTTTTTAATCATCAGCATGAAAAGGCAAAAGGTGTAAAGTCCGATTAGCATGAAGGGAAGTTTAATCATACTCGGTTTCTTTGCTGCAGGAGCACTGCTGGGCTATTTTGAATGGCTTCCTTTAGCCTTTCTTGAAAATGATTACAGCAGCTGGGCGCTATATGTCCTCATGTTTTTGGTGGGTATTGGAATCGGTGGCGATGAACGCTCGCTAAAAGCCCTCAGGCAATTCAACCTGCAGGTCTTTCTGGTACCCCTTACAACGATTATTGGAACCTTGCTGGGCGTTACGGTGGTCTATCTCTTTCTACAACAAATATCACTCACCGATGCCCTGGCCGTAGGATCCGGATTTGGCTATTACAGCCTTTCCAGCATTATTATTTCTGATATGCGCAGCGCCGAATTGGGTGTGGTAGCCTTGCTTTCCAATGTGATGCGGGAAATCATCACCCTGTTGCTGGCCCCCGTCTTTGTGCGCTATTTTGGTAAACTGGCGCCCATCACCTCCGGGGGTGCAACCAGTATGGATACCACTTTACCCATTATTTCAGCTGCTTCCGGGAAAGAGTATGCTATTCTATCGCTCTTTCACGGAATAGTCCTCACCATCCTGGTGCCATTTTTGGTGGCGTTTATTTTGAGTTTGTAAGACACGATAAAGATTAAAATGAGAATCATCGGTTATTGCATGGTCGTAGCAAGACGAAAATAATGTCGTTTTTTTAACGCAGATATTGATGCCGTTGCAGGCAGAGAACACAGAGTAGAGCGAATGGTTTCAAACGAAGAACCGCTTTCATAATTTCCCGGGCAGATTCTGAAACAAGTTCGGAATGAACTGTTTCTGACCCCGGAGGGGTCACATATTTATAGCCAGGCATCTCCTCCTTTAAGCGACTCCGGAGGAGTCGAACCTGGCTTTCCCCAGGTGTGCTGATGCAATGCAACACCCAATGACCTTTCTGCGTAACTCTGCCTGGATCGGCAGACAGGTCTGCAAGAACACCTTAGCGTCTTCGTGTCTTCGCGGTAAAACATAAGCCATTCAGCCGGGCCTGCCCGCAAGACAGTCGGTTGCTTT
>CAYVSF010000455.1:0-2869 GCA_964453775.1 uncultured Bacteroidales bacterium | reverse complement strand
GATGCTGTTCCTCTTTGGGACACCCATCCATAAATTGCCACCGGCATTTGAGGAAACTGAGAATCGCTGGGAAGAATTCTACAATAAGAGTTTTGGCAGCGAAAAGTATCAGCATAGTATAAAACCCGTTGTTGACAAGCTGTTGGGAGGAACATTGCGGCTATTCACCGAATTTGTTTACGAAGGCGCCTACTATAGCACCCCGGAGCGCACCCGGCTTTATATAACCGGAAAAATGCCCGAGGGTAGCACCATTCACCAGCTCAACGAGGCCGTGAAGCAAATGGAAAGCTATCTGGCGGGTTTTCCCGAAGTGCAGTTGTATACCACCTCCATTCACAGTTATCGCAGTGCACGCATCACCATCTACTTTACCGAAGAGAGCGAACACAGCTTCTTCCCCTTCTACCTGAAAAACCTGCTCATTAGCAAGGCCAACAGTCTGGGAGGCATGGATTGGGGTGTTTTTGGCGTGGGAAGAGGCTTCAGCAATGCCACCGGCGCCGATTACCGCAATTCTCGCATCATGGTGCATGGCTACAACTATGAAAAGCTTTACGGCTATGCAGAAAAGCTGGTGGGAATGCTGGAAGGGAACCCCCGGGTGAAGAAACTGCAAATCCGCGGACAGAGTGGCTGGATGGCACCGCCCCTGCGCAACCAGCTTCAGGTAAAACTAAACGAAGGCATGCTGGCCCAGCTCCGCTTTAGCACCGGGGAGGTTTTTGGGGCTCTGCGCAGGAAAAGTCTGCGTGCCGAAACCATGGGCGATTTTTTTATTCGGGAAGAGATGAGCAGGGTGTACCTGGAATCCGACCGGGGAGAATTTGACCGCTGGCACCTGCAGAACGAATTTTTGCCGGCCGGTGAGCGAAAAATCAAGCTAAAAGGGATTGGAAAGATTGTTAAAAAACCCATGGGCAATGATATCTACAAACAGGATCAGCAATACCAGCTGGCCGTAGAATATGACTTTGTAGGGCCCTCGGAGCTTAGCCGGAGGGTGCGGGAAGAAAAAATAGAAGAAATCAACCGGCAGCTTCCGCTGGGATACAAAGCCAGTCCACAGTACTATAGCTGGGGCGTGGAAGATGACAACAAGACCGGACTGCTGGCCCTGGTGATTGTCATTATCTTTTTCATTTGCGCCATCCTGTTTGAATCGCTGAAGCAGCCCTTTGTAATCCTTTCTCTTATACCCCTTTCGTTTATCGGGGCTTTCCTCACCTTCTACCTGTTCGATATTAATTTCGACCAGGGTGGCTATGCATCTTTTATTCTCCTGGCTGGAATAACCGTAAATGCCGGCCTCTACATTATCAATGAGTACAACAACCTCTTACGGCACCGGCAAGCCGGGCTGAAAACTTACATCAAGGCCTTTCATCATAAGATTGTACCCATCTTCCTTACCATCACCTCCACCATTTTGGGGCTGGTGCCCTTCTTATTGGGTGGACAGAGCGAACCGTTTTGGTTCTCCTTTGCCGCCGGTTCGATTGGAGGATTGGTCTTTTCGTTTTTGGGCCTGGTGGTGTTTCTGCCGGTTTATTTTTTACGTCGATGAAAAAGATATCAATACTCAAAAATCATTTGCTCAAATCACTTAAATAGCTTTCCAGTAACCGATTAAATTGTCCTTCATTTTCAAGAAAAGGCGAATGACTTGCATTTTCTATATATTGAATTTGTCCATTCCAAAGAGGTAAATTCAAATTTTTGATATAGGTATCATTAATGAGCATGTCTTCCTGCCCATGCACCAGGCAAATTTTTAATCCTGCTGCTTTTAGTAATTCAGTCTCATCATCTATTAGCTGTGTAGCAATAGACTGTCCAACCATAGGACGAACCCAGGGATCGGTATCCTCAATGCAGCTGAGAACAGAGGAGAAATTTTTGTCCTCAGGATTAATATAAGCTCCTGCAAGTGTTTCAAGCTCTTCGACAGCTAAATCAGGTTTAAATGCGAATGCCATGGCAGGATTAGACAGAAAAGCCTGCTCCATTTTTGGAGGGAGGGTTAGCGGAGGCGTACCCATAAGCAACATTCCCATTACTTTGCAGTTTTGTCTCTTAAGCTGATGCATCAAATGTATGGCAAGGTGTCCTCCCAAGGAATGCCCAACAAGTAGCACTTTCTTCAAAGCACGTTGTTGCACAAACTCTTCAAGAATACCCAGGTAGCTGTTGATGGAATAATCATCCTCCGGATTTTCACTTTTCCCAGATTCTCCATGGCCCGGCAGATCAAGGGCAAGCATCCGGTACATATTAAGCTTTGGGGACTCAAGCTGTTTATAAAACAAACGACTGGAAAGAGAATTCCCATGTATAAACAGCAGAGCAACATCACTATCAACCTGGTTATCAAAATAAGATAAACTTAAACCCGAGAGATGAATTGTTCTTTTGTTCATTGTTTTTGACCTGAAAATAAACAGAATTAAGCAAAAAACAATGCTTATCATCATAAAATAAAGCAGGAGTGCTAAACCACACTCCTGCTTAAATGCTGAATTAAAAAGAGATTAACCTATCCCAAATTTTAAAACGAAACCCCAAAATGAAGATCAAATCTTGATGTCTTCAGGTCAATATAATCATATACACCATAATTAACAGACATATCTTTACCTCCAAAACTCAGATCAAACCCCAGTAAAAACGGCCGCATACGTGCATAAAAGCCAATTGCGCTTCGCATGAGAAAAGTCGTTTTATCAATATAGGTATTGTTGTAGTTCCTATCTTCATAATACATATCAATACCATAAATCGTTGGCTCCAGAGTTAGTTTAGCACCCAAAATAAGGTTTCCGGTTACATTATATGAAATGGAGGGACCAACCTTGCTGGATAGAAAAAA
>CAYVSF010000454.1:0-2881 GCA_964453775.1 uncultured Bacteroidales bacterium | reverse complement strand
TTTGAAATCGCAATTAATGGAATTAATTCTGAGTTGAAAAAGAAAAAAATGGATCTTGACAGTATTGATGAAGAACAAGTGCAGCTGGAACATGTGAAAGATGAAAAAGACATTGACGAGGAGACGATAAAGTATCAGGCAGAGTGGATTCGGGATAAGATAAACGAATTGCCGGAAGGTTTTAGAATTGTTTTATCACTTTACCTAATTGAAGGCTATGATCATGAAGAGATAGGAGATATTTTAAACATCAGCAGTTCAACATCTCGTTCGCAGTGTGCCCGGGGCAAACAAAAGCTGCTACAGTTGTTAAAAGAAAAAGAATAAGGGGGGAACTATAATGGATAAATTAAGAAACTATATCAGGGAAAACAAAGAAGTATTCAATGCTGCGGAGCCATCAATGAATCATTTGAAAAAGTTTCAAAGCAAACTGGGAAAGGAGAAAAAAACATTTTCCATGGGAATTCTATTCAAAGCAGCAGCTATAGCGATACTAAGTGTATTATCTGGCCTGTGGCTTTACGAACACACCATGATGATGCAAGCTAATGATGGCATAGCTTTAGGGGACCTATCACCTAATTTAAAGGAAGTGGAGGTACACTACACTTCGCTTGTGAAGCAAAAAACAAATGAAATCAATAATTATCAATTCAATGATGAACGTCAGAAAGAAATTCTGATGGAAGAAATGGAAAGAATGGATGCTATATATCAACACCTGCAGGAAGAACTTAAAATGCATCCCAATGATAAGCGAATTATAAATGCAATGATTCAGCATTATCAACTAAAAGTTGAAGTACTTAATAATATCCTTCAACAACTTAGAGAAATTCAAGATGTTAAACAACCAGTACAAAAAAATAAAGACTATGAAAGCACAAAAATTTAAATTATCCATATTCATGCTCCTCATCTTAACCGGTCTTAGCTTGCAGGCAAAGGTACAGGATGAGCAAGTGTCGAAAACACTTAAAAAAGAGTATGTGGTAAACACTGAGACCGAGCTGAAAGTAAATAACAAGTTTGGAAAAGTAGATATCCAAAATTGGGACAAAGACCAGATATCCATTGATGTATTAATAAAAGTAAAACACAGAAATAAAGAGAAAGCGCAGGAAATGCTGAATTATATCACTGTTGAATTCTCACAGGAAGGCAACGTCATCCTTGCAAAAACAGATATTAACAGGAAAATCGATAATTCAGGTTTTATATTCAATTTTGATGATGAATCGGCGAAAGATTACTCGATTGACTACACGATAATGATGCCTGCCTACCTTAACATTGATATCAGTAATAAATTTGGAGATGTTTTTATTAACGAAGTAACAGGTCTGGCATTGATTGATGTAAAGTACGGAAATCTAAAGGCCAATAAAATAGTGCGTAGCGAAAAGCCTTACAGTACTATTGAGCTGGCTTATTCGGAAGGCATAATCGAGGAATGCTCCTGGCTAAAACTGAATCTCAGCTATTCGGAACTGGAAATGGATAAGAGCCAGGCACTTATTGTAATGTCTAAATTTTCAGAGCTTTATGTTGAAAATGTGAATTCTGTGGTGGCCGAATCTAAATTTGGTCACATAGAAATCAACTCGGTGGCAAACTTTGTTACCACCTCCAGTTATACTGATTTTAAATTCAATGAAATTAGCAAGCGACTTGATTTAGATAACAAATATGGCGATTGTGAAGTGGATTATGTAAAACCCGGTTTTGAGAAGATAAATATTACCAACAGGTATGGTAGTGTTGATGTGGAGATTGATGTAAGTGCCGAATATAGAATTAAAGGTGAAGCAAGCTTTGGAGACATTGACTATCCATCCAATGGAGTTGTTAGTAAGGAAGAAGACACAAACGACATGTCAATTCGTGGTTACATTGGTAAGAATCCTGAAGCCAAAGCCGAAGTGTTTATAGACACCAAATTTGTCAGCGTTGATATCAAATAAAAGAATCCGGCATGAGCCGGATTCCCCATAGTTATATAGATGCAGCAATGGTTAGTTTAAACCCAATTGCTGCATCATTTTTTTGAAAATGTCTGTATTTTCATAAATACCCTGAAACTCTTCGGCTCCCGGCCCATAAGCAAAAACCGGCACCATTACAGCAGTATGATAATCCGTAGGAAAAGCCTCTTCCACTGTTTGATCTTCCAGGCTTCCTCCTACAATTGCCAGTCCACCACATTCATGATCAGCTGTAACAATAACCAGTGTTTCTTTGTTTTGTTTAGCAAAGGCCAAGGCATGCTCAACGGCATCGTTGAAATCAATCACTTCGCTTGTGGTATAATCAATATCCATGTCATGACCTCCCCAGTCGATCTGGGATCCTTCAACCATCAAAAAGAAACCGTCATTGTCTTTACTTAGCACCTCTATCGCTTTTTTTGAGGCTTCAGGCAATAAAGGTCCTCTTCCCTCAAGTAAAGAAGGATTGTGTTTTGGTGCAGTGAGGGCTGCGATTTTGTTGCCCGAAGCTGATTTTATACCCTCCAGATCCCTTATAATCTCATAACCTCTTTTCGCCAGACTGTCAAGCAGATTTAAACCATCTTCTCTTTCTGCAAAATGATTGTATCCGCCTCCAATAAATACATCAACATCCGTTTTCAAAAAATCAAGTGCAATATCCTCATAGGAGCTTCTATCGGTATTATGAGCAATAAAAGCAGCAGGTGTAGCATGTGTAATGGCACTTGTAGACACTAAACCGGTTGCCAGGCCTTTGGCTTCGGCAATATGCAGAATTGATTCTACTGGATTACCCGCGGAATCTACTCCAATAGACTGGTTATTGGTTTTTACACCGGTAGCCAAAGCAGTTCCACTGGCACCGGAATCAGTAATGTAATCCGAGT
>CAYVSF010000453.1:0-2892 GCA_964453775.1 uncultured Bacteroidales bacterium | reverse complement strand
GCGTACCTGTTCGTATCCATAAAGCTTTGCGTAAATCGGGATTGGCCCCACCATTCTCTCCGCCTAAATTATTGCGCCCAAAAAGTCTGAAATTCTCATAGGCTGTTGAATACACCGACAATTTATAAGTTTGATCAATCCCTTTATCCAGGACCAGGTTGTAAAAATCTGTGGTACCATTACAATGCAAGGTATTGTTGGTGGCACCCATAAAATAAACGGTAGCCATACCATTGGTTGGGAATGCATCGTATACCGGGTAACTTTGATTCGTAAATTTTACGGTACCGTTGTTAGTAAAATCGCCATAAACAACTACCCGGTGTGAGTTTAAATCGTAGTAATCGATAAATGGAGTGGCTGTTGTGGCTCCGGATATATCCCCTGAGACTGTATTTCCTGAACCTGTTGTAATACTTGCACCATTATCAACCAATACATCACCTTGAATGGTCAGTTGCCTTCGTGCTGCGGAGTTATCATTAATTTGGTATGTACCCTGTTTAACATGCAAATCCCCGTTTAGGGTAATATTACTTAATTGAGTTGCAGTCACCCCCGGAGCATTTATCCGTAAATGATAATAGGTCGTTTGAGCTGCAGGTAGTGTAAAATCAGCAGCATTGTAATATTCGGTTGTTCCTCCATCGGATTCCACAAAATCATTGGTAGTAACAGTAGGATAATTCACTGAAGCCAGCTTGAAGGTACCTTCACCACGTAATGCGGATAAGCCAGCTGTAAACTGATATGTTGATTGGTCAATAAAACCGCCCTGACGTATGGTTATATCCAGGTTTGTTGAATCTTCATTCGAAGTAAGAGAAACTGTTCGGCCATTCAAGATAACCACTTTATCACCTGAATTAGGGAAATCAGTGGCATTTTGAGTAGTTCCTCCAGGATCATGGGTCCAGGTAGATGCCTGATTCCAATTTCCAGTTTGGTATGAATAATAGATGGTATAATCCGTACTAACATCAATACCATATTTATCACCCAATAAATTATTAATTTCTACTTCATCTGTTTCTGCCAATGATTTATCATAATAGATTAGCTCGGCTATTTCTCCACTAAATTCCTGTCCAGTTCCTAGGCTTGAACCTGTTTCATCAATCGTGGTACCGCCAGCTCTTCCCACTGTTATATCAGCCCCATGAGAAAATAAAGTTGAAGGAGGGGTGACTGATGTTGTTTGATTTGAAAATGGAACATTATTGAGCAGGGCATTTAAGTTTCCATTATTCCAGTTAAATGATAATACATAAGCTTCATTAGCATCAATTGGCGTAAAGGATGTTATTCTTTCGGTTCCTCCACTATTATAGATGGTAACATATACATTGCCATTGTAAATGAATACACCTAAACCATTTGTTGCACCTCCTTCTTCATATATGTATTGCCTAGAGGTAATATCAGCTCCGGTGTTAAAGGCAATCATCATGGTTCTTTCATCCCCATTATATCCTGTACCACTATTAATTCTCGCATCATTTGCAATGGTCATTTCATCATTACCATCAAATAATAAAGCTTCCTGGCTATTCATATCGGCAGAAGTGATCAACTGTGGCCCTATTGTTGATGTTGCATCATTTGCATTTCCGGATTGATCCTCCCAATCTGTCACAGGATTTGTTCCTGCTACCCCCATATCTGCACGAAGCCAATAGACTAAATCAGTTGTATTTCCTAATGGGACTTCAACACCTGTAATAGAAAAATCATCAATATTCCAACCGGAAAATCTCCAGCTTCCATCAGTTGATCCAATACTAAATCGAACTTTTACATCTGAAGAACCGGTTGCATATGAGGAGATATTATAAGAAGAAATACCCCATGAGTTATCATCAACAACGTTTGTATTTTCCCAGATATTAGTCCAACTTGTGCCATCCCATACATCAATATAAGCATGATCATATGAAGGCGATTCCACATTTAACCAACGCTGAAAATCTAAAGTTATATTTGAATAATTCGAGCAATCAATTGAGGGAGAGATAGCAGTATACGCTCTGTCGCCCAGGTTGTTTTCATAATCACCTGAGACGGCTCCCAGACCTGTTAAATCTGTTCCAATTACATTTACCCCTGAAACCGCTACACCCGGATCTGGATTTCCATATTCTCCTCCATCACCATTCGGTGCTCCTCGTTCGAATTCTCCTGTTAAAGTCCAACCCTTATCCGTTTCAAAATCATCCGAAAAGATTACCGTTTGTGCTGATATTGCTGTTGATAGGATGAGCAAAATAAATAATAACAGGAGCTTTTCTAAAATAAAACTCCCTTTTGGACTAAATCTCATAGTCAATCCTTTTCCTCTCTTCTTCATCTTCGGTGTGGTTTCGATCCTTTTCCTTTCTTTTGAGTGTTCGGGTGAAAAACATTCAAAATCAAAGGTGAAAGTACTTCTTTTTTTGAAATCCTGCAAAAAATGGACTCATGAATAGCCGCATTATTACATCTTGAAATAAATTTTGTGGATAAACGAACCAATTGAATAGATAAACTGACTTTTCTCACAGAACACATATCTAATGGTAAGTTCCTGTAATATACAAAGGATTCTTAACTGAAAAAAAGTATCATCTCCCAAGGACAACAGAACAATAAAAAAAATAATCAACACCCCGAAAAAAAACATCCCAACGGTTGTTAACAAGTGAGAAACCAGCAAAAACCCCAATCGATCTTCATCAATTGGGGCCAATTATGTTATCCTCTTTCGTTACTGTGCAAATGTATTTGAAATATGATATTGTGGGCCGGTTTCCGGAACTTTAAATACCGTAACTTTCTCATTTCCCTGGCTTGTATTGTTCGTACACCCATTGCTGTCGGTGATAGTTGTTACCGAATAGTAATAATCGGTATCGG
>CAYVSF010000452.1:0-2895 GCA_964453775.1 uncultured Bacteroidales bacterium | reverse complement strand
CTATAAAACCTGGTGGCAGCTGATTATTAATGTTTAAATTTATTTCTTCAGGCCACCCTCCAAGGTAGTTGCCCTGGTATTTTCCATTGCTGTCCGTTTGAAAAAAACTCCGGCCATAAAACTCAATCCTTTTATCTTCTTGAATATAAAACTGAAATGCAAAATCTGCAACTTTATCCAGCAGGGGTTCCACCATCACGCTACCCTGACTCCGAATAATACTTTCTGTCCATTGTTGGTGATATGAATGCCAATTGGGTTTGCTTAATTTTTGCAGGCCCCGCCCCGATGAGCTAAAAGGGGATTTTAACATAAGCTTTCCATAACTATCTAAAAGCCTTTTTACCTCATCAGGAGTGGTACAGATGGTGGGTTGATTTTCCTGATCTAACCAGGAGCAATACCCAATCTTCTTATAAAGATTTTGCAAAAACAGCCTTGAGAAGTGTCGCGAATAAAAAGAACTTAACTCCGGGTTCCATTCCCCCATTTTTCCCGCTTTGAATTCCGACTTGCAAAAGGGCTTAAGGAACTCTAAGCGATGATGCATTTGCGGACTCCACCCCCAGGGTTTTAATATTCCCAGGGGATTTAAAATGTTCCCTGATTCAACATCATTCTTCAGACTTGAAATATCTCTCCAAACTCTTTCTCCCCATCCCAATTCTTCATAAAATCTTTCAGGATTCCCGGTTTCATTTGAAAACAGGATCCAATCGCCCGGTTGACTTAAAAAAACAGGCATATACTGCAAATCCCGCTCAAATCGCTGAAGACGCTTATTTGGCTGATAATAATGAAGCCCGGATGCTACTGCCAATTCGCAAGTAGGGTGGAATATGTATGCATCAGGATGCCCCAATTTAAAATCCTTACAGTTAAATTTAATAGGTTGTTGTCATAGTATCAGGCACGACAATGATATAATCGGCCACATTCAAATTTGAATCTTCCAGTCTGGAAAGATCATTTTGCAAAACAACAGAAATCGTTTTTACTCTTGCTTCTGGCGTTTTCTCTTTTACATACCAAACAATTCCCTCATAATTATCAGAGTGGTAACTGCCATTGAAATGCAAAAAGAGTTGGCCTGTAGAATAATTTTCAAGAATAAAATATGCCATGGTGGCATCTTTTAATGCCTGGGCCTTTGGTAAGTTATGATTAATCTTACCTCTCATCCCCGGCATATGCATCATTTGCAACATATCTTTATAGCAGGCAAGCGTTGAATCATATTTCACCGGTAATGGTGCAAAATATAACTTCGCCTCGTCGCTTAAATCTTCAAGCGCCGTGAAACCTTCTTTAGATACCTTTGCAGCATATCTTCTCGGAACATTTGTAGCAATAAAATCGAGCTGTTTTTCCTTCGCAAATGTTATCAGCGGCTTGTAATCCGTTGAATAGTTATTCCATAAACGTGCCTCATTCTCGAAATCTTTTTCACGAATGTCACCTTGCAGGTACTCGTCCATAATTAATTGATTATCGGCCTCAAACATTTCTGCACCCAGCACTAAATTTCTACCAGCTGTTTGATACAGGTCTTCGGTAAGCGACAATTGCAACCAATGCGCTATGGGATTATTATGAAGCTCCCCAAAGAAAATTAGTTCACCCGTTTTCAGATCATTTTTCATTTGATCATAATGCAGCATATCTCCATTGGCCGAAAATATTTGATATGCAGGTTTATTTTGAGCAGTTAGGGGAAAATTTAAAATCAGAAAAAATACAATAATAAAAAGAGTGCCTTTCTTCATAGCTTTAAATTTAGGTTTAATTCATATTGTACTGAGAACATTGAAAAATAAAATTTGTTTATGCTAACTAAAGACGAAATTACACATAAATATTAAATCACAAAAGCCTTTATCAACGCTCACATTCAAAGGCGGCCCAAAAGCCAAACTTGTTTTACTAAAAAAAAAGCTTTTTATTAGTAAGCTCAAATATCGCTATCATGGAAGTAACACGACTATTTGATCTATTAGAAAGGTATAAAAATAACTATGCCGAAAAGGAGGATGCATTAGCCTCTAAAGTTGATGGAAAATGGATAAAAGTTCCCAGTACTGAATACTATGAAAAAGCCCATCAAATTAGTTATGCGCTATTAAGCAAAAAGCTAAAAAAAGGTGATAAAATTGGGTTAATTTCATCGAATTGTTTCGAATGGAATATCATCGATATGGGTATTTCCCTGGGTGGTATGGTAAATGTACCCATCTATCCTACCATTGGTGTAGATGAGTATGCTTATATTCTTGAGCATTCAGATATTAAGGTGCTATTTGTAGGTTCAAAAACCATCTATAAGAGCATCTCTTCTGCCATGGATAAAAAGAATCTCAAAATTGAGCTGTATGGAATTGAAGATATAGAGGGACTTCCCAACTGGACAGAATTACTGGAGGAAGGAAAAAAGAATAAAGACAAGTACAAGGAAGAGGTTGAAAAAATTAAAAAAGAGACCAAAGAAGACGAACTCCTTACCATCATTTATACTTCTGGTACCACAGGTCACCCCAAAGGGGTAATGCTTTCACATAAGAATATTATCAGCAATGCAATTAGCACATCAAAAGTAGAAAACTTCACCTCCCAACACAGGACCTTAAGTTTTCTACCGCTAAATCATGTGTACGAGAGAATGATGAATTATCATTTTCAGTATAAAGGAATCGGTATCTATTATGCCGAAAGCATGGGAAAAATTTCCGAGAACCTAAAAGAAGTTAGACCACACATTTTCAACACGGTTCCTCGTTTGCTGGAAAAAGTATATGACAGTATAATTGGCAAAGGCAAGAACCTGCCTTTCCTACCAAAACTTATTTTTTTTCTGGGCCCTTAAGGTGGGTGAAAAATTTAACTGCCATAGAACAGGAA
>CAYVSF010000451.1:0-2898 GCA_964453775.1 uncultured Bacteroidales bacterium | reverse complement strand
TTTGTTTGTGATAGATGGCAGTATAGAAGGCGATTTGGGGGTAATATAGGTATTGCCTTTAATAGCAAAAAAGTTTGCTGCTCCAATTTCATCTATATATTTCTTCTCTCTAGCTTCCAAATACATTGGTGCCCCGTAACCTGCATCATGTGCCTCTTTTACCCCTCTGAGACTGGCAGCATAATTTCCACCTACTTTATAACTGCCTGTTCCTAAGGGCGCTGTACGATCTGAATCGCGCACTACAGCAATCTTAACAGGATTAAATCCTTCTTTGAAATATGGGCCAACTGGTGTTACAAAAACCACAAAGGTGTATTCTTTGGCGGGCTTAACACCAATTTCAGGTCCTGAACCAAAAAGCAAAGGCCTGATGTACAAGGATGCTCCTGTGCCATAAGGAGGAATGTATTTCTCGTTCAGACGAACAGCTTTAAAAACAGCTTCTTTGAACACTTCTTTTGAAACTCTCTCCATAAGTATCCCGTCTGCACTTCGCTCCATACGCTTGAAGTTTTCTTCCCACCTGAAAAGTCTTATTTTTCCATCTTGTCCCCTGTAGGCTTTCATTCCTTCAAAAGCTTCCTGCCCATAATGCAGCACTGTTGCAGCCATATGCACAGGAATATATTCGGAATTGCTTACCTCAATGTCGCCCCATTTTCCATCTTTAAACTCGCAGCGGACATTGTAGTCGGTTTTCATGTAACCAAACGGTAAATTACTCCAGTCTAAATTCATAACTTGTATTTTTTATAGTGTTTGTTATTAATTCATCATATCCTTTTGATAATTCTAATAGAAAAACGTTTAAGAATATGTAATTACTTAATTCTCAAATAATGTAAAAATCTTCCGGTTAAAAGTAGTGCTGCAGGTTTGCTAATTACTGCCAGTTCCTGTCCTGTTATTGCATTTCCTGCAAAAAGGACAGCAAGCAAAAGCAACACATTAAAAGTTGTCAGGTATCGTATCCACGATTTCCATTTTTCCTTAAATAAGGTGAACAGTATAACTAAATTCAGGGGATTTAACCAAAGTATGTTCCAGTTATTTTCGAAACCTTCATGCATTGAACCTGCCCAGAGTGCGATTAATGTTAATCCCACAAAACCGGAACTAAATAGAAAAACGACATCCAAAAACCGAATCCATTTCCGGGGTTTACGATTACGCAGCACAGCGAGAACACTGGCAAGAAAGATCACTCCCGAAAAGATATAGAGTATCAACTGCCAGTTGAGTTGTTTTGCCGTAGTACTTTTCGTAGATTGAAAGATAATCCTGGGAGCCGATGTAAGAAACTCAAAGTCATTATCCCTTTTTATCTTCATATGAGAATAAATCTCCATAACATAATCGGGGATAAACATATATTCAATTGGTTTTGCTACTTTATCCGCATTTTTCCCTAAAAGAATATTTATGCCATTTTTCAACCAGTATTTTGACCCCGTATATTGATTTAAGATATCCCTAAAACTTAATTCCCTGTATTTACCGGAATTAAATGTAATTGTTGAATCCAGTGCCTCATAAATTATATCATGGATTCTCGTAGCACAGTTATCAAAGAAAAAATTGTACAAATAGTATCGATTATTCGGGAGGTAGTTAATCTCCAGAGCTTTAAACAACTCCTGCTTTTCATGCTGTGTTAAAAACAGTTGCTGCTCATAAACAGTCCTGTTTTCCTGAAGCATGTTATAGGTAACACGCCTATAGCTAGCCCTTGCCAATTGATAATTAAGATTGCCACGAATAAATTTTAAATAGAAATGTGATGTATTAAAATCGAAGGTTCCATAATTATATACCCAATCGATATGCTGCTTTGCATCTTTTATCCGAATTGCAGAATGACCAAACAAGGAATAAATCTCCTCTCCCGGTTCGTATGTTAATATAGAAATTTCAGCATCGTCTGAAAGCTCTGGAAGTTCATTTGCTTGCAGATTAAGGCTTAATGGGAGCGATAAAATCAGAAAAAACACAAAATGCAGGCGCATATTTTTTTGTTTCTAATATAACCAATTCCTTTTAATATTCCATAACCTCATTTTAGGCTCTACTGCAAACCTCTTTCGGTTCAAGGATTTCAAAAGATTTTTTTTTGATATCAAAGCTTTCTCTTTACTTCCTTGAGAAAATGATTCCATAATTTATCTGCAGGTGGATCAGCTGTAAAAGCAATTTCTTCTTTCCTTGTTGGATGTGTGATAGATAACTTCCTGGCATGAAGACTAATTCCACCATCCGCATTCGATCGGGGAAATCCGTATTTTAAATCTCCTTTTATTGGGCAACCTATTGCTGCCAGTTGTGCTCGAATCTGGTGATGTCGCCCTGTGTGCAATTCAACCTCCAGCAAATAATAATTTTCACTCCCGGCCAGCAGTGTATAATCCAGAATTGCCTCCTTCGTATTATCCCGGGGTTCCTTGTAAGCAAAAGATTTATTTTTCTTTTGGTTTCTATACAGATAGTGGATGAGCCTGTCTTGTTTTCGGGGCGGTTTCTGTTTTACA
This sequence comes from uncultured Bacteroidales bacterium, assembly GCA_964453775.1. Classification (GTDB taxonomy): domain Bacteria; phylum Bacteroidota; class Bacteroidia; order Bacteroidales; family UBA12077; genus CAYVSF01. The sequence continues at coordinate 370 of CAYVSF010000451.1, read as the reverse complement.
ATGGCCCAGTATATCTTGCTCACCTTTTTATCGTGAAAGGCTTTATTAATTCTTGCTAAAGCCTTACTGGTTTTTGCGAACAACACCACCCCACTAACCGGCCGATCTAAGCGGTGTGTAACACCCAGAAATACATTCCCGGGTTTGTTATATTTTTTCTTTAGAAAGTTTTTTAGGATTTTATCCAATGATAAATCCCCGGTTTTATCACCCTGCACCAAGTCGGAAACCTGCTTATTAACAAGAATAATATGATTGTCCTCATACAGGATATGCGGGACGGAATCAGTCATTGGGTATCAATATTGCTCTTTTTCGTTTGGAAAATCAAGTGATTTAACGTCCTGGATATAAGACTTAACAGAGCCCT
>CAYVSF010000450.1:0-2901 GCA_964453775.1 uncultured Bacteroidales bacterium | reverse complement strand
TAAAATCTTTATTCAATGTTAAATTAAACCGCGCAAACAATCGCTTCAGATAAGGATTCAACAATACCAGTCCGGCATTTCGAACAAACCAGGTATCGGAAGTTTCTTCATCCTGTTCAATTTTAATGTGCAACTCTTTATCTTTCTTCTCACTTTCTTCAATATCGCTGGCCAGGCTCACAAATTTTATCCGGTATTTACGAACCAGCTTTTGCACGAACTCCTGTTTATCCTTTGTTAAAGCTTTCATCACATAGTTGATCACTTTATCCTCCAAACCAACCAACATGGCAGCAGTTTCATAAGGGGTTCCGACTGCAAGTTCACGAATTTTCTCATAAATAAGCTCTGCCTGTTCTTTCACCGTGTACCCGGTTAGAAGACGCTTGTTATTAAAATTGATAATGAGGGATGCCAGCTGATCCAAACTCATTCCTTGCCGCTGCTTTTGTTTTTGCTTTTGCTCTTCCTTCATTGGATGTACGGCAAAGTCATCCTCCTGCAGGCTTTCGGTTTCCTGCTCATCCATTAATTCATTTCTTATTTTTAACAACTCTTTGCCAAAACTAATGGGTATAACAGAAAATACAGCTTCCATTACCTCCTTCTTTTCAAAGAATTTTTCTGATTTCAGGTAATGAATCAATCGTGGTCTTTTTTCAGGTTTTTCAAAACTTCCAATCATTTGAAGCAATCTTTGATAGCCTGTTTTAGCTATTTCCGGCCAGGGAAAGCTGCCCGTTCGCAAGAAGGTTCTCAAAAGAATTTCTTCGTATTCAATTTCATCAGAAAGTTTTTGTTCCTTCGTCTCCTCAACAAGCTTTAGGTATTGCCTGAACAGTTCTTCTCCAAAACTTTCTTTTATCCATATCCCCGGAAGTGCAAGGTTTTCAAAAGAAATTGTTTTCATCACTTTTTCGGCATCACCGGTTGCCTGGTACAAATACTTTGAAAACAAATCCATCAACTTATTTTCAGGATGGGTATATATTTTATAAAAAGGTTGAATCCCCGCCCTTAAAAACAAGCTCCAGTAATCTCTGGCCAACAATATATCAAAACCCCTTACCTTTAATGCTTCTTCTGATTCGGGAATCATCTCTTGATCCACATATTCAGCATCCATGTCTTTTAAAACTTCGGGGATGATTTCCTTCGAAGAGATTCCTGTTTTCTTCTCTATAAAATCACTCAAAGCAGTTAACCAAAGCCGTAGATCTTTTTGCTCAAACTTTTCAGGTTTAAGAAATTCAAAGACAGATGACCAAATGAATTTATCGAGCCTTCTGCCTTGTTCTGTTGTCAAATAGGATGTTGCTTCCTCTATAATTTTTGTCACAAATGCGTGGAACGCTTTACCTGTAGCAGGCTGTAGTTGAGTAAATTGCTTAAGCAGCTGCTCTTTCTTTTTACCGGGTTCGTCCTCTTTTCCCGGCCAACTCCCCGTATCAGGGACCAGATAATCCATGTAGGTATCCAGCATGCTGGCAAGCAGTTGCTTTTGCTGAGTCTTAAAAGCTGCCTTCTTCAAATGAGGTTCAAGAATATAGGGCAACCATTTTTCCGGTAACAGGCCCTTTGTATCAACAATAAATGTAAAAAAAGCAGGAAAGACTTTGGCTTGATCAAAGCTTTTCTTTTCAAGGTAAATTTCTCTTGCCGTTAGCAGTAAAAAATCTTTCAAATAGACACGTAAATAAGACCTGGCAATAGGTTCAATCTGTGTAGCATCAACAATGTATTGCTCCAGCGAATCTTTCAGGGATTTAAGCATAAAAAAGGCTTCCCCCGGCAATGTCAGTTTCAACATGGCTTGCAATTCACCGCTGTCAATATAGGGCATCAGGCGTTTCCTGGCGTTTTCATTCTCCAGTATGAAATAAAAAGCATCCCAAAAAACAGGCTTATCCTGCTCTATAAAAAAGGACAACACTTCACTAAAAGAAGCATTTTTAAAAGCACTTTCCAGGTGCCAGGGCAGATAACCATAAGTTAAGTAATGCCTGAAGTATTGCAGCAACAGTTTTTCTTCATCCACAACCTCTACCCCTTTTACCTCTTTGCGCTCGTAAATTTCGCTGTCAAATCCTGAAAATATTTGCAACAATTTTTTCTCAAACAACCTGGGAAGCAGCGTATCGACATCAGCCTTAGAAATAGTGCCCAAATCAAGATCAATTTCTGCAATCCGTATCAATTTATCACTGCCATACTTTTCACAGAGGCTTTCGAGAATGGAAACCAGGCGGCTTTTAACAAGAGATGCAATCTTTGACTGAAATTCCCGGGCAGAGTCCAGCTCGGGATAATCCACTTCCAGGGTAAAATGACGCACTGTATTTCTATTGCTCTTTAATTGCATTACTTATAAAAGGATCTTCTTTCGTTCACTTTTTTGACTTTGCATATAAAAAGCGAGCCAAATCTGCGCTTCCATTTTTTTCCGAGTAATCTTTATCAGCATCATGCAAGTCTCCCCGCAAGGTCCAATTGTTGTAGAGTTTTTCAAACCTGGCCATATCGCCCGGCGTGAGCCAGTGTATATCGGCATAGACAGCTGCCGGTTTTTGTTCCCATATCAAATCCTGCACAATTGATCGAAATTCCTGATTGCTAAAACGTGCTGTCCAGGAAGGAAAAACCAGGCTGAATTTATAGGTATAATAGTATTCGGGTATATCATCCTCGTCCTGCTCATATTGCACATAAAATCCGGTTTTATCTTCAAATGCATGTTGGCTGTCTTTGTCCGACATGTACCGGTACAACTGCTCCATATCAGAGTGGGTTTTCTCCACAGAAATATCGGGTCGAATACTTACAAAACGAATATCCTCTTTTGGTATGGTAAATACAATTTTCATGTCCCGGTTTTCATCAGCCACAACCGAATAATTATCA
>CAYVSF010000449.1:0-2903 GCA_964453775.1 uncultured Bacteroidales bacterium | reverse complement strand
TTTTTTTTTCCTGCTTCAATAAAGCGATCTCCTGTTCTTTTTTTTCTGTTTCGTATTTGGTTTGGATTTCGGCAATTTCTTTGATGCGTCTTTCATTTAATAAGCTGTCCTGACTATGAATATAGTAATCTGTCCAGAAAAGAGCTTTTTTGTAATCTCCTTTCTCCGCATATATATCAGATATAGCACCATAAATATCTCTGAGTTCTGGTAATGCATCAATATCCTTTGCAAGTGTTTCGGCTTTAAAATGAAAGGACAAAGCCTTTTCATATTGGCCTCTTTCTCTGTAAATATCCCCTATCATCGTATAGCTTGAAGCCATTCCTTTCTTATTGTTCAACTCTTCTTCTATCTTCAACACCTTAAAATGATAGTCCAGCGCTTTATCTTTTTGTCCAATAATAGAATGAATTTCTGCCAGATTTGAAAGGGCCATGGCCTCCTGCCTTAATAATCCCAGCTTTTTATAGGTTTCGTATGCTTTTTCAAAATAGCTGCGCACATTGTCAAAATCGCCCTGGTAATAATTCAGAATAGCCAAATTATTATATACCAACGCAAGCCCTTTTTCATCCCCGATTCTTTTACGAATTCCCAGCGATTTCAAATAGAATTCTTTACTTTTTTCATAGTCCTTAAGCCTGAAATGGATAAGTCCCACATTTAGCAATGCCCTTGCTATTTCACTGCTATCCTCTAATTTTTCATATTCACTAAGAGCCTCTAACCCGCACTTCAGGGCATCTGAATATTTTCCCTGTTTTTCATATACAATTCCAACATTATTATAATAGGCCGCTTCGGCTTTCTTTATGCCCAATTCCAGATTATAGTTTTTTGCTTTTTCATAATGCTCCAGGGCCGACTTATAATCATTGGTGAGGTTGTAATAATTCCCCAGATTCAAATGTACCTGTCCTAAAAAACGAGGGTTCTCAAACTTTTTTGCGATGGTAAGGGCCTCATCCAAATACCTTATGCCCTTTTCTATATTCTGATCTTCATAAAAGTTATATAAATCAATCAACACCTCAATTCGTGCCGTATCTTCCAGGGTAGAAAGCACTTTCACCAAACTGTCTGAGCTGGTCTTCTGGGCAGCTGAAAAGAAGGAGAGCATTAAAAATATGAAAATGTAAAACAGTCGTTGACGCATGATTGAGTCTTTAATTTCAAAACGCAAAAAAATACATTAAGTTTCAATTTGAACACTGATGTCGATCATCAAAGAAGCTTTAGCCCTGCTCTTTCTTTTTCAAGTTACGAAAGATCTGTTTTACTTACAATTAAACATGAAAAAACCGCCGGAAAATTCCGGCGGTCAGCTGTTTAATTTCAGGTTTTTAGCCTAGTTTAATGACAGTGAAATACCAATAGCTATGGGATAAAGCTCGGGTCCTTTGTTTTCTTCAAACATGGTGGTAAAATAGTAGGTTCCGTAGAGTTTAACACCATTAAATCCTATTCTGGCAGTCGCTCCATAACGGAAGGGCGATAAATTAAAATCATCTCTTTCTTTGTCCTTGCGCTTGTTGCCATCTTCCTTGTAGACTATTTTGGTATGTGATCCTATTTTCATACCACCTATAACACCGCCTGATAATACAAACCCATCATTACGTCTTAAGGGTATCTGGAATTCCAATAATAATGGAGCAGTTAGATAAACTGTAGACAATTTGGTTTTATCAATATTCACATCCTGATAGGTAACGGCATCTTCAACTATTACTCCATTTACTTTCTGTATCGTTATATCATTGTCGAACTTATAATCATTAAATTCAAATCCAAGTCCGGTTACAATACCAACCCGTTCACGGAAGATATTCAGGCTGTATTGCATCAAATTGAGGTTTACATTCCATGATTTGCCTGTATGAACATCCATAAATTCGTTGCTGGCATCACGTGAAAGAGACATATCGCTATCTACATAGTTGTTCAAACCAATCTCGAAACCGGCCCAGTTGCCTTCAAACCAACCCCAGCCAAGATTGCTTCTATCATCTTCATAATTCCATTCCACATCCTCATCATCCAAAATATCCTCGTCATATTCATCGGTCTCTTCCCAAACATCGGAACCTTTCTTTTTAACATAGATTTTTGTTTCTCCTTCTTCTTTAACGATTTTAATCTTCTTCTTGCGGAAATTGATATCTGTTGTGTCTTTTTCGCTTTCCGAAAATGTATAAGCATAACTATACATGGGTAAAGTAATACTTACAATAAGCAATAATAATAGTATCTTTTTCATAATTTTATAATTTAACATTTAACATTGATTTCCTTTTCTGATGGTAGGACGGATAAGTGGACTATATGTTACAATCTATTTTTTATTTGTTCGTCTTATGGGTGAAAGAAATCGCTTTTGAATTGAAAGCCAGTGATTTTACATTGCCTTCCTCATCATAAGATTTTTTTAATTCCATTTCAGAACCTGTGAGACGATTGATCCCTTTTACACCCAATCCCGCAATATCCCAAAAGGATATTCTTTCCGAAGCGGGATGTCCTTCTCCTTTATTAAATACGAGCTTATTGATCCCCTGTACAGCTGTCTTTGTTGCCTTATTTAATGGATCTTCAGTCTTTTCAGAAAAATAAATTGCAGTGCGTATATCTGTTTTTAAGGCTGGCTGAAGATCGTCATTTTTCAATTTTAATGGTTCGGCCCGACTTTCTGCCAGGCGTTCTAAATCTTCTATCGGTTCTTTTTTAACCTCGGGTTGAATTTTATTTTCTGTTGTTACTACTTCATCCGTTTCTTTAGATGAGGTAGTTTTAACCACTTTTTTTGAGGTATTTGTTAGTTCGTCATTATTTGTCTTCTCATTCCTTTTAGGCCCAGTTGTTTCACGATTTTCACGCTTCACTTCTTCTTGTGATATATC
>CAYVSF010000448.1:0-2912 GCA_964453775.1 uncultured Bacteroidales bacterium | reverse complement strand
TCTACACGGCTCTGAACACTCTTTCCCTACACGACGCTCTTCCGATCTGTGCCCTCTCAAGGCTTGCTATTTTATCGACCAGGATCCGTCGCTCAGCATACGACTTCTCATAGCTCAGCTTTAATCTGGAGGTCTCTTTGTGCATTTTATTGCGCTGGGAGATCAATTCATTGATCTTACGACTTAATCCAATTTTACTTTTAAAAAAATGAACCAGGCGTTTAAAAAAACAAGATATCTCCCTGAAAATCATAGGCTAAAACGAAGTCACATTCTATTTAAAACTATAAAAATAGCAAAATTTACCCTAAGCAAAAAGCTTAATCTGATGAAGCACGTCCAAAAACATTTCTAAAATCATCACTTGAAGGATTTTGGAAAAGTCTTAGTTCAAATTCCGGTATTACGGCCAGAATATGATCAAAGATATCAGCCTGCACATCCTCGTACTTAGCCCAGGCGTATTCTTTTGAAAAAGCGTAGATCTGAATAGGCAACCCCCTTTCTGTTGGCTCAAAATGACGTACCAGAATAATGTAAGGTAATTTGTCAGGATGAATCTTTGGATGGTTCTTCAGATATGTCATGATGTATTTTCTGAATACCCCTACGTTTGTTAAATTTCTTCTGCTTACTTTATCGTTGATATCCGCATCTAAAGATTGATTAAAATCCTCAATTTCTTTTTGCTTCTGGATCACATAATCTTTAATAATTTTAATCTTTTTAAACTTTTCAAGCATTTCATTATTACAAAAACGTATGGTCTTAATATCGATATGAATTGATCGGGCTATGCGTCTCCCCCGGGAATCTTCCATTCCTTTCCAATTTTGAAAGGACTCTGATATTAAAGCATAGGTGGGAATAGTTGAAATTGTTTTATCCCAGTTTTGGACTTTTACCGTATTCAGATTGATTTCCTTCACAATCCCATCTGCATTTCTTCCTGGCATACTTATCCAATCTCCCGGTTTTACCATCTTATTGGCCGAAAGCTGAATGGAAGATACGAAACCTAAAATGGTGTCTTTAAAAACCAAAATCAGGATTGCTGCGACAGCCCCCAATCCAGCGAAAAGCGTTTTCATATCCTTATCGAACAGGATGGAAATAATGAATAAAATACCGATAAAATAAACTGCAATTTTTATTCCCTGAATATACCCTTTAATCGGTCTGTCTTTTGCTATAGGAAGTGTCTCATAAATATCATTAAGAGCAGAAAACAAAGAATCAATAATCATCAGGCTAATGACCGTAATGAAAATATATGTTCCTATTTGAATCACATCCGACAGGCCGGGATAATTAACCAACCCGATTTTTGCTGAGTAATAAATAACAAAAGCAGGCGCAATATGGGCTATTCTATGCAGAACTCTTCGATGTAAAATGATATCATCCCAGCGATTTTTACTTTTCTTCACCAAACGACTGATGGAGGCCAGTAATATCTTACGACTTATAAAATCTACTAACCATGCTAAAAATATAACAACGGCAATAAGAATAAGGGATCGAATTAAACCTGCCAGTTGTTGAGAGAGTCCTAATTGTATCAACCAGTCCTTAAAAAAACTTAAATCTATTTTATTCATAAAAGGGAAAACTTTTATAGCATTAAATTAGTTGCTAAATTACCAAAATCTTAATAAATAAGCACATTAATAAATTATTATAGTAAAGTCATGAAAAACCTCTTTATCATTCTCTTGTTTACAATCCTGTTTAGTCTATCAAGTGCTGCACAGAGCAGTTTTAGTAATTATTTCACGCAGGGAAGCATGCGACTGGATTTGGTTTTAGCCGGTAACGCTGATGAAAAAATGGTATACCTCGATCAAATAAAAAAGGAACCGTTTTGGGGTGGTCCCCAGAAGCACCTTAAAGATTTTTTCGATTACGGGGAATACCGATATGAAGTGCGCGATAAAGCAACCGGACAATTGATATTCTCCCGGGGGTTTTGCACACTATTTGAAGAGTGGCAAACGACCAACGAGGCAAAACAAGTGAGCAGGAGTTTTGAGCAAACAGTAACATTCCCCTATCCTACTAAGGCCATTTCTTTTCTGGTGAAAGCACGTAAAAGAGAGGGCAAATTTGAAGAATTATTTTCCATGGATATTGATCCCTCCAACTATTTTATAAGTCCCGAAAGAGACTCGGTGGAAATTCGTAAAATATCAGGAAAAGGTGCACCAGAAAGTAGTGTAGACCTGGCCTTTATCGCTGAAGGATACACTCAAAAAGAAATGACCAAATTTCTGGATGATGTAAAAGAGATGTCTGCTTATATCTTATCGCAGGCACCTTTCAATAAATTTAGAGATCAATTTAACATTTGGGCTGTTCTTTCTCCTTCAGCAGATTCAGGAGTTGAAATACCGGGAGAAAAAATTTATAAGAAGACTGCGGTAAATAGCAGCTTTTATACCTTTGACAGCGAGCGTTATCTTACCACCGAAAATATTAAATCAACCCGTTCCCTGGCCGCTAATGTTCCTTATGATGCAATATTAATTCTGGCCAATGAGAAAAAGTACGGAGGCGGAGGAATTTATAACCACTATGCTATCTCAACCGTTGATCACAGGCTTTCTAAAAAAGTACTTATTCACGAGTTTGGGCACTCATTTGCAGGACTGGGCGATGAATACTACAATTCATCTGTTTCTTATAATGATTATTATAATCTTGAGATTGAACCCTGGCAGCCCAATATCACTACAATGGTTGACTTTGAAAAAAAATGGAATGATATGGTAAAGCAAGAAACACCAATTCCCACTCCAAGGGATGAAAAGTTTGAAAATACAGTTGGTGTTTTTGAAGGTGGAGGCTATGTAGCCAGGGGAATATATAGCCCGGTCATGGACTGCAGGATGAAAAGCAATGCAGCCAAAGGC
>CAYVSF010000447.1:0-2920 GCA_964453775.1 uncultured Bacteroidales bacterium | reverse complement strand
GTTTGAGTACCGCTTTCAAGTAACGGAAACCCAACATCAGTTTACCATATATTTGAAGGCGATAGAAGAAGAAGGCTATGAATTATGGAAAACAGTGGTCTGGGAACCTGAATAAACAAGTAAACACCTGTAGCAATTATAGAAAAATAGAAAAATACTTAAAACCACTTGTTATGAGATACTTAAAAATTGGGAGTATACATCTTTTACTTTGGATCTTACTCTTCATCACCTTTTTTAATATTCAAAATGCCATTTCCGGATTCCCAAAAGAAACCGGATACCATGCCTGGGCCGATATTGAACTCTATGCAAATACTTTGTGCACGTTATTTTTACTAGCTGTTCCGTTCTATTTTGGTTATTTGATCTTACCTTTCCTCTTAAAAAAAGAGAATAAAGTGGTTTTCTCACTGGTGCTCCTCTTTGCCTTTTTTTATCCCCTAGGATTGAGCATAATAGACGATGGTTTTCAGCTAAGCGTTCTTTTGCAAGCGCTGTTTCTATTTGCTTTTTATAATAGTTTTCTGATTTTTGGGGCCGGATTCAGAGCACTGACAAAATGGTTATGGATCCAAACGCCAAAAGACAGAATGTCAGACAACTATGGATAAAAAATGTCATTTTTTCCTTCCATTTGTGTTGGTATTTATTTTGCTAAGGACTTTTTGAAAAGTAAAATGAATGTTTAACTAAAAAATGGGAGGAACAAGCTATGACACGAATGAATTATTCTGATCGTTTACCGACCTTATTCGACCATTTTTTTGATAATGAATTGATGAACTGGTCGAACCGGAATTATTCCACCACCAATACCACACTTCCCTCTGTAAATATCAAAGAGGACGAAGAAGCCTTTCATGTTGAAATGGCTGCACCAGGCCTTGAAAAGAAAGACTTCAAGGTGGAACTGAACAACAATATGCTAACCATCAGCTCGGAAAAAGAAGAAGAGCACGAAGAAAATGAAGACGAACAATTTACACGAAAAGAGTTTAACTATCAATCCTTCAACCGCTCCTTTACTTTACCCGAGACTGTGGAGAGCAATAAAATTAAAGCCAAATATGAAAATGGTATTTTGAAGGTAGATATTCCGAAGAAAGAGGAGGCCAAACCCAAGCCCCCGAAGAAAATCTCTATTTCTTAAGAGGAAAGCCGGCCTTAATCCGACCGGCTTTTATTCAATTATTAGAGTGAATAAAGACTAATGTTGAACCCTAAAAACCAGGAAGACATGTTAGGTTTTATTGCACTCCTTTCAATAGTTGCTGTGAGCGTTACCGGGTGTAACGCTCAGCAAGAAAAGCAGAAAGACACAACGCAAAGCGCCAATCTACCCGAAACCGATATTAAAGTTAACAAAGAATACGACGAAGAGGGCAACCTCATTCGTTACGACTCGACTTACTCTTACTACTACTCCAACATAGAGGGCGATAAAGCTACACAGGACAGTATTTTCAATGCATTTAGAAACCATTTCAACAATAGGTACTTTTTTTCAAACCGTCCATTTTTTGAAGATTTTTTCTTCGAAGATTCTCTGCTTCACTACGATTTCTACAAAGAGAATTTCTTCAGTAAGCGTTTTCAGTACAATATGCAGCGTATGGAGAAACTTTTCAAAGAGATGGACTCGGTAAAAAATCAATATTATCTTGACCAATTCCCGGATGCTCAAAAATCAGAAAAAATGAATGATAAAAAGCTATAAAACCCGTTTTAAACATTTCATGAAAAGACAGCTACCTTTTTGGGGCTGTCTTTTTTTGGATAAAAGCAGCTGACGTAAATGAATAGTTTCCTATCTTTACATTAAAACACTCAAATTATGACACCACGACCCAAAATTCGCATTCGACCGGAAGCTTTTGATTATATGCTGGAACTAATGAATGCCCTGATCATCATATGCCTGATTGTATTGCCTGCATATCATTATTTAAAGCTACCGCATACCATTCCCTCGCATTTTAATTTTGTTGGCAAGGCCGATAATTATGCGGACAAAATCAGCATTTGGGTACTTCCGGCAATAGGAATGATTGTTTATGCAGGTTTGAGTATTCTGCAACGACATCCGCACATTTACAATTATCCCTTCCAGGTGACACAGAAAAATGCACCTTACCTCTACAGGGCGACTATCCGGTTTCTGAGATTGCTTAAGCTCATCACCTCCTTGTTGATGCTTTACCTGGTGTATGCCACCATTCGCTATGCCTATGGAGAAACCAGTCACTTTATACTGATTGCAACTGTGGCCTTTGTAGGATTAACCATTATGCTTAGTATCGGGCTCATCATTGTAATGAAAAATTATAAACCCCTGTAATAAAAGAGCCCTCGTATGCGTTCTAGAGGGTAAACCCTAAAAATTATTCCCATGAGAAAAACCATTTCACTGGCAATACTGCTATTTTTAAATGCTCATTTCCTAACAGCTCAGATCGTAGATGTAAAAAAGGACTATGTTCCTTTCGATGAAAACAGTTATGTGGCAAATTATGAGCTTAGCAATGGAGAATATCAGGCATTTTTGGACGATCTAAAATTGCAGAAGCAAGAAAATTTAGTAAAGAAATACCAACCCGATTCTACCCAATGGGCCAAAATCGTGGAATCTTACTATGAACCCTTTTCAAAGCTATACCACTGGCATCCGGCCTATAAGAACTACCCCGCGGTAAATATGACTAAAGAGGGAATGGAAGCCTATTGTGTCTGGCTTAGCCAACAATACAATAAAGATCCGAAGAAAGAATTTACACTAGTGCAATTTCGTTTGCCCACTGAAGAAGAATGGTTAAAATTTACAGCAGCGCTTCCCGGGCATCGTTTGCCCTGGTATGGCAACTTCCCATACAAAATAAACAAAAAAGATGAGATTGTTTACCTTGCAAATATCAAAATA